>JAKONF010000024.1 GCA_022702085.1 Rickettsiaceae bacterium
ACTAACTATCATTTTACCAATATCTGCAATATTTTCAATATGCACATCGCTGATATTGAGTTCTTTTTGATTAGCTATTGATGGAACACCAAATTTATCTTGAAATAATATGAAGCATAACAAAATAATCATAATTATGATTACAAATGGCATTGTATATAAATATGCAGGAATTTTGATCGGCAACAAGGCTGGTAAATTAACGCCATTTCCTGAGGGAGTGAATTTATTATCAATAGCAAACATTGGCTCGACGCGTAATTGATTTTCTTTTAAACGTTGATGCCAAATATGGCTACAATTAGAACATTTAACTTTTCTACCCATCGGTCCAATTTGTTCAGGTAGAACCATAAAATTAGTGTCACATTTGGGGCAAGCAATATACATTGATTATCTTTTACTTGAAGTTTTTATATATAATTCTAAAAAATAAAGTTATTTATAATTTTAATCAACCATTTATCGAAGTCAATATGCATAAATATTTTACCTTTATTGAAAAAACTTGGCAAATTCGTGATCAATTAGAACATAATACTCAATTACAACAAGAATCAAAGCACATAATTGAGCAGATTATAGATGATTTAGACAAAGGATATATCAGAGTTTGCGAAAAAACAACTGATGGTACTTGGCTAACTCATGAATGGATCAAAAAGGCTATTCTCTTAAGTTTTCGGATAAATAAATCACAAGTTTATGGTAGCGAGCCCAAGTGGTTTGATAAAATACCATCCAAATTCACTTCATTTTTAGAAGATGATTTCAAAGAGGCAGGCTACAGGATTGTACCAGGCAGCTTTATCAGAAGCGGAGCTTATATCGGCAAGAATGTAGTAGTTATGCCTTCTTTTATCAATATCGGTGCTTATGTGGATAGTGGTTCAACTATAGATAGCTGGGCAACTATCGGCTCGTGCGCGCAAATCGGTAAGAATTGTCATATTTCAGGTGGCGTAGGTATTGGCGGAGTGCTTGAGCCATTACAGGCAACGCCCGTCATTATCGAAGATGATTGCTTTGTTGGCGCTAGATCCGAAATTGTTGAAGGCGTAATTGTTGAAAAAGGTTCAGTTCTCAGCATGGGCGTATATATCGGCGCTTCAACTAAGATAGTATACCGAGATAGCGGTGAAATAATATATGGTAAAGTTCCAGCTTATTCAGTAGTAGTACCAGGTACATTGCCTTCCTCTAATCCATCTTTACCAAGTTTATACTGCGCAGTTATAATCAAAAAAGTTGATGAATCTACTCGCAAGAAGACAGCTATTAATGAACTACTCAGAGATTGATTTAAGATTTGAAGTTAATCTAGTTTATAATTTTTTAGCGACAAAAACTGGATCATATAGCGAGATTGCATATCTTTCTGCATCTTCAGTAGGTAGTAGGTAAGTAATTACCTCAAAATTTACTGAAGATATTATTTCAGGAAAATCTCTACCATATATACGTTTATGGTCCCAGCCACAAATCTTTTCTATTTCTTCTTTGGGCATATTTTCTGGCGGATACCATGTTTTTTCTAATTTCTCGTCATAAGGAATGCTGAAAAAAGCAATGCCACCTTTTTTTAGTACCCGGTAGCATTCTCTGAAGCCTTTCAAATGGTCATCTACATGCTCCATAATGTGATTACAAATAATGATATCAAAGTAATTATCTGAATAATTTATATCAGTTACATCTACATAATATTTTGCATATTTGCTTTTCTTGATATCACCAGAGATGTAATTAGGCTCATTTTTTAAGCGCCTGAAAAAATTTGGCTCAGGCGAAAAGTGTAAAACGCATTTACCTGCAAGATCAACATTATGATGTGATAAATAATGAGCTAACAATCTGTCTCTAGGCCTAGAACCGCAATTTGGACAACGCTTTTCTATTTGATCTTTACGCATGCTGATGAAATTGCCTTGATAGTTACAACAAGAGCAATATCGCGGCTGCTTCTTCATCAATAATTGACCAGGATGACGAATTATTGAACGCAAAGTTTCTATGATTTGAATCAGTCTATTAGCTTGATATTTTGCCATCAACTTAGTTTATTTTTTAAAAAAATATAGTTGATAAACTTGTTTTGTCAACCATATCTCAGGAAATAATAAGTATAGAATAAATTAAAAGATGGTGCCGCTAGGAGGAATCGAACCTTCGACCTCATCATTACCAATGATGTGCTCTACCTCTGAGCTATAGCGGCTTGATTTGTGTTGATATTTCTGCCATATATAAGATCATAGGTCAAGTAAAATATATATGTAAGATGACAAAATCTGATAAACTTCCGCAACAAAAAGAGCAAACTCGAGCAGAAAAACTTTCCAAAGCTCTAAAACAAAATTTAAGCCGCCGTAAAAAAGTTGCTCAGCAGAGTCTAAAAGTTAAAAATGCTGATTCAAATTAAAATATTTGCATTTTAAATATTTGTCATATATGTATTCTCTTATCAAAAAGAATTGCCAAAGACTATTATGACAAATAATAAACTATCTCTAGTTAACACTATTTACCTATGTTTATTAGTCTTGAGTACAATATTTATAATAAAGATATACAATAAAACTTCATATTTAAAAAAACGAGTAACATACTTAAATGATCAAGTTTCACTTCTAGGAGACAAACTTTCTAACGATAATCAACAGATTGCAATCAATGTACAGAAACAAATGCTGTTGACTCCAAGCCAAGAAGAATTAGTGAAATATTTAAAAGTATATTCAGCTTACGATCAAAATGGTGCTCTGGAACTAATACGTCATGGTAAAGCAAATGATGGAGGTTACGTAGTATCCACCAAAGCTCTTAATGCGGCGGAAGTTTTAATGGGCTATGGTATCGCTACTGACAATAGTTTTGAAGATCAATTTTCAATCATATATAACAAACCTTCATATGGTTTTGATTGCGGTATTGATCAAATAAATAGTGAAAGTAAATTATTTACATTTGTAAAAGAATGTATTGCAAGTGATGCTTTCTTATATGATGGATCAGCTACCAACAATCAAATTAGTTCCTTTGAGCAACAATTAAATAAATTGAACCTGAAGGACAAAAAAATATTTATCAAAATGGATATTGAAGGTGCAGAATATGATGCTTTTCCTGAAATTATAAATAATAAAGCTAATATTACTGGAATAGCTTTAGAAATACATTTTGATGATATAGAAAAAAATAAAAAAGCTTTAAGCTTACTGAAGCAGTTAGAAAAAGATTTTGTATTAATTCATGTTCATGGCAATAACTGTTGCGTAAATACAGGATTTTTAACTTCAAGCTCTGTAGGCGTCATACCCAATGTTATAGAACTAAGTTACATTAATAAATCTTTGGTAATGCGTTACGTTTTATCGGTAGATCAGTCACATCCCCAAAAAATCGATCAACCTAACATTCTAGGCTGGCCTGATGCTAATTTTAAGATAATATATTAGCTCCGATATATTGCAGAACACAAGATCAGATTGACATGACTTTATATCATGTTTATAATACATTTTTGTAGTTAAAATTGTATTACAATGTCAGTTCTTACTATCAGATTACCAGATAACATAATCAGCAAAATCAATGTATATTCACAAAAGCTCAGTATGACAAAAGCTCAGTATATCAGAGAATCCATTGAGCAAATGAATTTGAAAATTTATAATGAAGAAAGAAAGAATAGATTCATCAAGGCTAGCATGAAAACTAGGAAACAAAACATGTTAATTAATTCAGAATTTGCTGCTATAGAATATGATCCTAAAGATTAATTTTGGTGAGATATGGCTAGCTAATCTTAATCCGGGCAAAGGTACAGAGCCAGGTAAAACAAGACCCGTACTCATTATCCAGGAGCAAGCTCTCTTAGATATAACACATCCTTCTACTTTAATTATTCCTTTGAGTACAAATTTAATAGATAATGCTGAACCCTTAAGAATTAGAATAAAAGCAAAAGAGAATTTGAAAAAAGATTCCGACCTACTTATCGATCAAATTAGGGCTGTTGATAATAACCGTTTGCAATCACATGGACCTCTTACTAAATGTGATGATGATTTTATGCTGGAAGTAAAACAAGCTATACTAGAAGTGATGGGATTCACATCTCTTGCTTAAAACTACTATTAATTTAGCTTATTATTATCCTCGTTATTTTTTTTTGAATTATCATCTTTGTCGTTCATACCATCCTTAAAAGCGCGTAGGCCTCTACCAAGATCAGACATTACTTGAGGTAATTTACCTGCGCCAAACAATACTAAAATTATCAATAATACTATCAATAAATGGCCAAAACTCATACCCATAAAATATCATCAATGTAATTAATTGATAATTATTATAATCTGTTTTGAGTCATTTTAAATATATATTATCGGTAGGACTGATAAATTTTGTCGATAATTGATGAATTTTATTACAGCTGACTTTATAGAAAAATAATAAGAATAAAAAATTTGTGGTGACCCCTACGGGAATCGAACCCGTGTTTTCACCGTGAAAGGGTAGCGTCCTAACCGCTAGACGAAGGGGCCATTAATAAGATTAAGATAGGTTATACATTATATT
>JAKONF010000032.1 GCA_022702085.1 Rickettsiaceae bacterium
AAAGATTCAGTAAAGGACTAAGCGCTAAATCAACAGCAAGAGCCATGTCTTCCATTAAAAGTTTTTATCTTTTTTTGGAAAAAACAACAAATTTTAAAAACCATGCCATTTATACTGTAAAAAGTCCCAAAAGAGGTAAATCCCTACCAAAAGCTCTAACTCAAGATGCAACTGAACTTTCCATCAAACATATTGCTGAGTTTGGTAAAATTCCTTGGGTTGAACTACGAAATAAAGTATTATTGTTACTGTTATATAGTTCAGGACTACGAATATCAGAAGCATTATCTTTAACAAAAAGCCATCTAAAAAATATAGAATTTCTCAAAATAACCGGTAAGGGTAACAAAGAACGCTTAATTCCTTGGATTAATAATATCAGACAATTGATTGATCAATATTTATTGGCTTTACCATTTACTATAAAAGATAATGAGCCAATTTTTAGAGGATTTAAGGGCAAAGTTTTGCAACCTCAAGTATTCAATAGAGAGCTGATGAAATTACGGCGGCTTTATGGCTTACCAGAATATTTTAGTTCACATTCATTACGTCATAGCTTTGCAACTCATTTATTAGAGAATGGAGCAGATCTAAGAAATATTCAAGAGCTATTGGGGCATAAAAGTCTTTCTACAACCCAGGGTTATACAAAAATAAATCAAAGCTATTTGGAATCTATTTATGATAAAGCACTTTCTATAGTAAATAAAGACTTGCCATAGCTCAGTTTTTAAGGATATAATTCAAAATTCACCAAGTATATTAGATTTAATTATGAAAAAAATTATTCTACCTGAGGGATATAAACCTTCTGAAAATGAAGAATATATGAATGACTCGCAACTTCAATATTTCAAAGAAAAATTATTAGCATGGAGAGAGCAATTAATTCGAGATGCAGAAAATACTTTAACTCAATTACAACAGGAATCGCTACAAGAATCTGATCTTGGTGATCGTGCTGCTTTAGAAGCAGAAAAAACTATTGAATTAAGGACGCGTGATAGACAACGCAAGTTGATTAATAAAATAGATGCTGCTTTAAAAAGAATAGATGATGGAGAATATGGTTATTGCGAAGCTACAGGTGATCAAATAGGTTTGAAAAGACTTGAAGCAAGGCCAGTTGCTACTTTATGTATAGAAGCTCAAGAAGAACACGAAAAATATGAAAGGCAACATATAGACGAGGATAACATCAATATAGAATCATGAATATACTAAGGATATTCAAAGATTACCGGCAATTAGAAATATTCATTTTGGGCATCATCAGCGGTATGCCCCTATCGATAATATTCACTACCATCGCAGCTTGGCTTAGTGATGAACATATTGCATTGGAGATAATTACTACATTTGCCGTAGCGCGTATGCCATATTCATTAAAAATTTTTTGGGCGCCTTTGGTTGATCGTTATAAAGTTCCATTGTTTCATAATATAGGCAAGCGTAAAAGTTGGATGTTACTATGTACTGCTTTGATTAGCGTGACATTGATTTTGATGAGTATGTATTCACCGCAAAAGCATTTGACAATTTTTTACTGTCTAGCAATTACTTTGGGTTTTCTCTCCGCAACATTTGATATAAATGTTGATGCTTACAGAATAGAAAAATTTGATGCAGCGCTGCAAGGAGTCGCTGCTGCTAATTCTGTATTTGGTTATCGTTTAGGTTGCTTAATTACAGGAGCTTTGGCTTTAGAATATACCTATTATACTGGCAGTTGGCCAAAAACTTTTCTGGCTATTGGCATTATTTATACTATCTGCACAATTTTTATACTTACTATAAAAGAACAAAAAATTGAGAGAAAAGAAACTCAAAAATCTTCTAGTCTAGTGAAGTCTGTGAAAAATGTAATAATGAATTTTTATCCACATCAAGGTGGTAAAATAATTTTACTAGCGATTACAAATTTGGTGAGACTAATAGTAAATCCGATGAAAGATTTTTTTCAAAAACAAAGTGCAATGCTAATTTTATTAGCTGTCATATTTTATAAACTTGGTGAGGCTATGCTTGGCGTAGTATGTATACCATTTTATAAAGAAATGGGGTTTAACTGGAGCGAAGTAGCTAGCGGCGTTAAATATTATGGACTTTTTGCTACAATTTTTGGAGTGTATATTGGCGGAATTTTAATCTACCGAATTGGCCATATTAAAGCTCTTATTGTTGGTGGCTTGTTACAAAGTATTACTCATATAACTTTTATATGGTTACATCATCAAGGTACAGATTATTATTCTTTAATTATGACAGTTGGTATTGAAAATATTGCAGCAGGCATTGGTACGAGTAGCTTAACGGCTTATTTGAGTATACTCTGCAATAAAAAATTTGCTGCTACCCAATATGCAATACTTAGCAGTTCTGCCAGTTTTTTTAATAATTTTTTAGTAGTTTATGGTGGAAGATTAGTAAAAATTATGGGCTGGGATAATTATTTTATCTTTACAATTTTCCTGGGTTTACCTGGCATGGCGTTATTAATTTTTTTAAAT
>JAKONF010000043.1 GCA_022702085.1 Rickettsiaceae bacterium
TCTAACGCTGCAAAGCATGGGGGTTCAAGTCCCTCTACCCGTACCAAATTTTATTAATTATTATTGTTAATGAGTTTTCAATGTCAATAACAACTGAGCTTAAAAAAGATAAATTAGAATATCATGCAAAAATAGTTATCTCCAATGAAGAGATAGATAATGTGGTTTCTAAAGAATTACATAACCTGGTAAAAAAAGTAAAAATAGCTGGTTTTAGACCAGGTAAAGTTCCTTTTAAAAAAGTACAGGATATGTACGGAGCCTCAGTTAGGCAAGATGCTGTTAGCGATAAGGTAAATGAATCTATCAGAGCTATTATCAAAGATAATAATTTAAAAATAGTTGGCGATCCTAAAATTGAAGAATTTAAGAACGATAAAGGTAGTGATATTGAATTTATAGTTAAATTTGAATTGATGCCTGAGATCGAATTACCTGATTTTAAAAAAATTACCATTGAAAAACCTTTATTGAAATTAGAAACAAGTGATATTGAATCACAATTAAATATGCTTGCCTCAAACAATAAGAATTATCAAGAAGAAGTTAAGGGTGAAGCAAAACTCGGAGATCAAGTCACTTTGGATGCAGTTGGTTATGTTGATGGAGAAGCTTTTGAAGGTGGTAAACTTGAAAGTCATAAATTAGTTTTAGGCAGCAAATCTTTCATCGATAATTTTGAAGATCAGTTAGTTGGTCATAAGATTGGGGATGAAGTTTCAGTTAATGTTACTTTTCCAGAACTTTATCATGCTAAAAATTTAGCAGGTAAAAAATCAGAGTTTAAAGTCAAAATCAATGCCATTCATAGAGCAGAGAACTCTAAAATTGATGATGAACTTGCTCAAAAATTTAAATTTGATAATCTTGAAGCTCTTAAAGAACAATTATCCAAAAATATCTCATCTACTTATGATGAACCCATCAATACTATGATGAAAATGCGTTTGTTTGATGCACTTGAAAATGATTTAACTTTTGATGCACCAGATTCAATGTTAGAAAAAGAATACCAAATCTTAAAAGATCAAGCAAATCAAGCAAATGAATTAGATGATTCACTGAAAGCTATGTCTGAGGAGGAGATAAATCAATATTTCAGAAAAATTGCTAAAAGAAGAGTTAAAATTGGTTTAATGCTTGCAGATTATATTAAAATCAAGGGCTTAAAGATTGATCAAAATGACATACGAAATGCTGTTTTAGCTCAAGCCCGTAATTATCCTGGTCAAGAGCAACAAATAATCGAGTTTTATACCAAAAATCCTAAGGCAATTGAAAATCTACAAGGTCCTATTTTAGAAAATAAAGCAGTTCAAAATATATTTGATCAAGAAGTTATCCTCAAAGAGAAACAATATAGCAAGAAAGATTTGGAAGCTTTGATAGAGAGAGAAAATAATAAAGTATTTGGTTAAAATATAATTGCTTAATATACTTAAATATATCAAAACAGAATCAAGTACTTTCCTTTTCTGCTATACGCTTTCGACTATTATGTTTGGCTTATTTGTGATAATCTGCCTAACACTCAGTAAATTTACACTATTAACTTACATACATTATAAATAAATTTATCGATACTATCCCTATTTTTTTAGAATACAAAATTTCTATAGGTGAAATCACAAATTATAATGAACTTATAGAAGAAGGTTTTAGAATAGTTAGGAATATAGGATATTTATTATTCTATATGTCTTGGATAATTTTGCTAGGGATTTTTTATATAATATTCAAATCTACTCATAAAATTAGAATTAGAAATTTACGTATAATTAGTAATAACAGAAATATAGATGATCTATTTTTTATTTTCATATGGTCTATATTAATTGTGTTATTTAATTTTGTATTGATGAGTTTAGAAATCAAACCAAATTTTATTTCTATTTTTTTATCACAAAACTTTTTGCTATACTACCTTATCAGGTATAACAATTTTGGTTACAAGATTACAAAAAAATTGTGAAATTCAATCTCTTACATGAATTAGCATCAGTAACGTACCAAAATTGCCAATAATTAAATAAATAACTAATGCTCCCAATCCCCATCCTAGAAATCTTGTGCGCCATATTTTTGGCAATAAGAAAAATACTATTAACAGCACTATAGCGGCTGTTATTTCATAATTAGAATATTTGGACATATTACCTATATTATTTTAGCAATAGGTGCTCGTAGGCAGAATACTCTGTATACATAACCCAAACTTAATCATCTTTAATATGTAATTATTTTGCACTATTAATCTTGTTTTTTATAAAATTCTATAAATATATTTGTAATTAGGTGTTATCTTTTAGACAAAGTTATTTAGAAGATACACAAATATCAGTTTCATAAGTATATATTTAGTTAATAAAAAAATATTTTGATTATCAGTAGGAAGGATTTCATGGCAAACATTGACCCAAAGAATATTTCATATTATGAAACTCCAATTTTATCTAAACAAAATATTGATTTGGCTCTTCAAAGTACTAATAATAGACGTATAGCTGACGCAATTTTAAGTGCTTGTAAATTTATTTATGACTATGATTACGTAATTAGTATATGTAAAAAATTTGGATTTAATAAGAATGATGATATTAAATTAAGTGTATTATCAGCTCTCAGCATAATAGTATGTGATTATGAAAAGATAGATATAGACTTAGCTTATAAAATTATTAATTTTTTTATCGAGAACTCAGATGAAAATATCAAAGTTTTTGCTATTGACATAAAGGAAGATTTAGAACATTTTGTACAGCTTTACAATCTATCTTTTTAAACAATTTAGATTAGGAATTTCCATATCACTATTAGTGGTCAATAAAGCTAAATTATTTACTATTTTATCAATTGGCCAGTCCCACCATTTAAGCTCATTTAAAAAAGCAATTTTTTTATCTGAAAATCTATATCTAATAATTTCAGCAGGATTACCACCTACTACTGCATAAGGAGGGACATCTTTGGTGACAACAGATTTACTAGCAATTATTGCTCCATTACCGACTTTAATTCCCGGCATGAAAGTGGTATCATAACCAATCCATACATCATTACCAATTATTGTATCTCCTTTATGCATTGGTTTTAATTCAGCCTCACTAAAATTTTCACCAAATATTTTGAATGGATAAGTCGAAATACTGGCCTGTTGATGATTAGCTCCATTCATAATAAACTTAGTACTAGCAGCTATCTGACAAAATTTACCAATTTGCAATTTGTCACCAAGAAAATCAAAAAGATATAAAACATTTTTCTCAAAATTATAGATATCGTCAGGATCATCGTAATAAGTATAATCACCCACAATAATCTGTGGGTTAGTTATGATGTTTTTTAAAAAGCAAGTTCTTTTGATACCAGCAATTGGATAAATTTGATCAGGATTAAAGTACTTTATATATGACATATAGTAGATATTATTAATTCAAAAACTGCTTTAATTCATTGTCTCTTACAATTGTAATCATAGTGATCAAAGCGACAAATGTAATTAAACTGATTATCAACCCTGTATAATAGAATGAATGGTCATAAAGATGACCTGTTATTTGCAATGATATTGCTGAAAAGAGTAGTCTAGAGCCAGTGATCAGAGCCGTTACTTTGCCTTTGCTATTTGGTAGATAATTTATAAGTATTGGGTAAAATATTGTGCTAGGTATAATTGAGCCAATAATTAATAAAAGAAAAGATAAAGTGATTAATAATGGATTTTTGAAATCAATTACCGAAACTAAAATAATGCATAGTAAACCTATAGCAAAAACAACTATAGATAAATAAAGCATCTTTAAATGATTATATCTTTTGATAAATATACCTGAAGAAACGCTACCAACAGCAAATACCAACGCAATTATTCCTTGATAAAAACCAAAATGGTCTAAACTCACTCTTAAATCTTGTATATAAAGAATCGGTGACATGCCCACAAAAATCCAATACGGAGTATATAAACATATGGTATTTACAACTAAAATTATAAAAAATTTTGAGATATAAGTGCTTTCTTTATCAACAGCAATTATTTGTATTTTTTTCGCCTTTCTACTTGATGGTACAAAAAGAATAACTGTTATCAATACAATGATGGCCAAAATGAGTAAAGCGGTAAAATTTCCATGCCAATGAAAATGCTTGGTTATATAACAGCCAACTATCGGCGCAGCTCCTACTGAAGCATTAGCAAAGCCACTAAGAATTGCCATTAAATATTGTTGTTTTTCTAATGAGTAAAGATCAGCAATTATCAAGTAACACAGTATTGCTGGTGCAGCTACTCCTATTCCCTGCATAAATCTGCCCAGTAGTAGGAAGATATACGCATTACTATTTATACAAACCAAAGTTCCTGTTATAAAGACATTAAGTCCAATGATGATGATCCATTTTCTGCAATAAATATCGGACAATGATCCAACTGCGTATAAACTAAGGAAATAACCAATGAAGTTGATTGACAATAATGCTTCTAACTGAAACGGCGTTAGATTGAATTGTTGCGCGAGTTCCGGAAAGCTTGGCGTGAACAAGTCAACTTCGGCTCCACCTAATATATCCATTAAAATGATGCTAAGTAGCAGCATAGAACTGTTTAAAGTTATTCGCATTTGAGCTGTTTGTTGAGTAGAAACAATTATTTAAAAACAAAAAAGCTTGCATAGCAAGCTTGGCAGCAACTTACTCTCCCATGCCTCAGGGCATAGTACCATCAGCGCAGTGAGGTTTCACGTTCGAGTTCGGAATGGGATCGTGTGTTTCACTCGTGCTATAACCACCAAGCTAGCAATGCAAGCTTTATATATTTATTTTAATTTGAACTAAAAGTCCTATTTTAAAATAT
>JAKONF010000081.1 GCA_022702085.1 Rickettsiaceae bacterium
CTATCCATAATCTTGTCATCAAATGGATTTGTGCAAGCTTCAACTAATTTAGATGCTGCAGAAATATCCTCATCTTCTGTAGCTTTTTTTATAACTAACTCAATAAGGTGATTACGCGGAATAATTACAGGATTTAATAAGCACATATGCTGACTAATTTCTTTACTGCTCAATTTTTCTTGTTTTAAACGCTGTTGCCATTTTATAATCCACAATTCAAAGCTCTTATCATGACCGAAAAAATCTTTAAGTAATTCTAAATATTTATTATCTCCAATCATTTTTCCTAAATATCTAAAACATAAAGTAAAATCAACTTTGAAACTTTCCATTAATTCTAGTAGTTCATTAATTAACCTGAGATCTGCTTGCTCAAAATTTTGTATTCCTATTTTAGCTGCCATTCCTTCTTGCCAATATTTTTGATAAAGAGGCATAAATAAACCAGCTAATTCTTTAGCTATTAAATCAGCTTTTGTAATATCTTGAGATAGCAAAGGTAGAAAACATCTAACTAAAATTATTAGGTTCCATTCCGCAATCTTAGCTTGATTGTTATAAGCGTAACGTCCATATTTATCAATTGAACTATAGACTGCTTTTTGTTCATAAAAATCGATAAAGGCACAAGGACCATAATCAATTGTTTCCCCAATAACTGAAATATTATCAGTATTCATCACTCCATGAACAAAACCAATGTGCATCCATTTTACAATTAAAGAAGCTTGAGTTTTAATAATTTCTTTCAATAATAATTCATAACAATTTTCACATGTTTTTAGATCAATGTAATATCTATTGATCATATAATCTGCTAAAATTTTCACAGATTTATAATCACCTTTGGCAGCAAAATATTCAAAAGTTCCTATTCTAACATGACTTTTAGCCAAGCGAGCTAAAATAGCTCCTGGTAAATCCGTTTCTCTATTTACTTTTTCTCCAGTTTTGATCACAGCCAATGAACGTGTTGAAGGTATATCTACTGCGTGCATAAATTCGCTTACTATATATTCGCGAATCATTGGTCCAAGTGCTGCTCTACCATCACCATTCCGGGAGAAGCGAGTTCTACCTGAACCTTTTAATTGTATTTCATATGTTTTCCCTTGAACATCTGTTAAATCACCTAGCAGTACTGCTCTTCCATCACCAAGCTCAGGAACAAAATATCCATATTGATGACCTGCATAGGCAATAGCAATGGGCTTTGAACCTGGGATTAACATGTTGCCTGATAAGTAATCAGCTGCTTGCTTCTCATCTCCAAAATTTAGCTGTAACTCTTGAGCTAATTTTTGATTAAATAAAACTAATTTAGGATTAGATACAGGCGTAGGCTTAATGATTTCATAGAAATTTTTTGGCAAGCTAGCATAGCAGTTATTCAAAATCATGGTATCTTTGATGATATTTGCGGTTATTATATACAATTCTTAATATTTATGATAGCAAACTAAACATAATAATTAGCGAGAAGGCATATCATCTTTTTTCTTAACCTTGGTATAGTACTCTTTAATATTTTTTGTAAAAGATTTATCAGAATTTTGTTCTGCTTTGGCTTTATTTTCTTCCGTATTTTTACGCCAAGTATTGAATTTTTGAAGATTTTCTACAATTTTATTACCTCCATTTGCTAATGCTTGTTTTATTTTTGATTGATTAACTTCCTCTTTATAAGTTCCTTGGTTGAGTGCTTCAAGGTTCGCAAGCGTTTTTGTATCTCTTCTGGACATTCCTGCTTTTCTATCTATTCCCGGTTTCTGTCTATTTTCTTCAGCTAAATTATTTAATTTTTGACTAGCAGTCCTAAAAACAAGGGAAGAACCAAATGCCACTGCTCCTACTAAACCAACAGCTACTACCGGGCTTGCCACAACTATAGGCGCAGCAACCAGTGCCGCAGCACCTACTGCAACTCCAGAAGCGACCATAGCTCCAGCTAATGCTGCAGTTTTCACCGGATGCTCTCTGGCATATTCTGTAAGTTTGCTTCTGCGCTGTTTACCTTCTCTAGTATCTTCAGTATACATTTTTATTGTCGCGATTGGTTTAGTAATGATTTTTTTAGGATCTTTAACCATTTCAACTGCTTTCTGTTTAACAGTTTTAGGGTTATTGTCAGACTTAGACATCATAGCCTCTGTAATTAATTTTTAGTTAATTATATCATAGTAATTAACAATTACTGATATATTTATTTAAATATTAATATTTTATTTAATAAATATAGCAATTTTTAAGTTAAAAATTTCTATATTTGTCCCAATAATTATTTTTAATCAACTGACCTTAATCTATAATTATCCCAATTAACCTTAAAATAGAAATTATGCCTCCTGAAAAAAAAGTAATTAACCATTCATTTTTACAAAAACTTTCGGGACAAATCGATAAGATAACTTATTATAATCCAGAGAATGGCTTCTGTATAATGAAGTTGAAGATGTTGGCTAAAAAAGAATTAATATCTGTACTTGGCATATTACCAAATGCTTGCGTTGGCGAGAGAATAACAGCTACTGGAAAATGGGAACATAATGCTACTTATGGTCAAACATTTAAAGCCCAATCTATAGAAGCTACGCATCCTACTTCTTTAAAAAATATTGAAAAATATTTAGCATCAGGATTGATAAAAGGTATAGGACCCGCTTTTGCTAAAAAGCTAATAAAAGCTTTTGGTAGTAATATCTTCTCTATCATTGAGCAAGAACCAGAAAAATTGCTCAAAGTAGAAGGTTTTACCATAGCTAAATTAGAAACGTTAACGCAAAACTGGTCAGAACAAAAAACGATTAGAGAGATAACACTTTTTTTAAACAGCTACAATATCAATATTAGTAAAGCAATCAAAATATATAATATATATGGTATATCTTCAATTAAAACTATTCAAAGCAATCCTTATCTTTTATCACAAGATATTAAGGAATTTGGCTTTGAGATTGCAGATGATATTGCCCAAAATTTAGGTATAGAAAGAGATAGTATAATAAGAGCAAGAGCTGGTATAAAGCATGCCCTAACTAAAGCTACAGATGATGGCCATTGTGGCCTACCAAATTATCAATTAATTGACTTAACGCAGAAATTATTAAACATACCCGATCATTTAATTAGAAAAGCTTTAGCACTTGAAATAGATAGTGGTGAAGTTATCAAATATAACTTACCTGTTCAAGATCAAGAATTAGCTCATTATGTAAAATGCATATTCCCAAAATCTATAGCCGATTCAGAGCAATTTATAGCTGAAAAATTAAAAGATTTAAGTCAAGCTGAAAAAATTTGGCCTGAATTTAAGAATATTGATCAATTAATCAATAATGAGGCAAAAAAAATTGATATTAATTTGTCTAACGCTCAAGAAAAAGCAATAATGCAAGCATTAGGTTCAAGAGTGCTATTGATCACTGGTGGACCTGGGGTTGGTAAAACTACTATATTAAATATTATAGTGAAAATTTTAGAATTAAAAGGCATTGAAATTCTCCTAGCAGCGCCAACTGGTAGAGCTGCTAAAAGAATAAGCGAAATAACTGGCGTGCCTGCTACTACGATTCATCGCTTACTTAAAAAAAACATTGATGAAGAATTTCATTCTAACATCACTCTAAAATGTGATCTTCTAATAATTGATGAAATGTCAATGGTTGATGTGCCTTTAATGTCAGCTATTCTTAAAGCTTTACCTCAAAAAGCAGGTATATTTTTATTTGGAGATATCGATCAATTATCCTCAATCGGTCCTGGCAAAGTACTTGAAGATATAATCACTAGTAATATACTACCAGTTATAAGATTAACGGAAATATTTCGTCAAAGCCAATTGAGTAAAATAATTATTAATGCACATAAAATTAATAGTGGCGAGCTGCCTTCCTTAATTAATGACAGAGAAAGTGATTTCTTTTTCTTAGAATCATCACAAGAGGAAGTTTTGCCGTTAATAGTAGGATTAGTAAGAGATCGTTTACCACTCAAATTCAATATCTCACCAATTAAAGATATTCAAGTAATTTGTCCAATGAATAAAGGCATAGTAGGAACTAAAAATCTTAATAATGAGTTGCAAAAAGCTCTCATTAAAGATTGTGGAAGTAAACAAATAACAGCTAAAAATACTTGTACTAATTCTAATGGAACTGCTTTTTATGTGAATGATAAAGTAATGCAAATAATTAACAACTATGATTTAGAAGTTTTTAATGGTGATATTGGTATCATTACTAATATTGATCAACTGCAAAAAATCATTAAAGTTAGTTATGACAATAAAGAAGTGACTTATGAATATAAATTACTTGACGAGCTGACATTAGCTTATGCAATTACTGTACATAAATCCCAAGGAAGTGAATATCCTATAGTAATAATTCCATTGTTTATGCAGCATTACTCCATGCTACAGAGAAATCTTTTATATACGGCAATCACTAGAGGTAAAAAACTAGTAATAATTGTTGGAGAAAAAAAAGCAGTTATAATAGCTACCGAAAATAAATTTCAAAAACTTCGTTATACTTCTTTAGCTGAAAGAATTAGGTCAGAAGACCGAGAAAATTCTCACTGAACAAACTATAAAAACTACTAATTAGCTAAATAGAGTAGCAAAGACAATTTAAAAAATTAACAATGGCATTTACAGGGCATGAATTCAAACATTCAAAAGAACAAGGTAGCTATTTGATCTTAAGCTACCTTGTTTGCCTGATCTTTACCACAATCAAATAAATTTGTAGTTCATTTTATAATTTTGAGGAAGATAATGTTGTCGCTATCAAAATTGGCATTACACGGGATGATTTTGACTAAATTTTAAGCAAAAGCATCTTCTAACTCTTCTGCATAATATTCAATTTTTGGTAACGCATAGCCCAATTCCTGAAAATAGGGCAATTTAGACCAAATAGCATAATTACCTATAACAAATACAAGGTTTTTAGCTCTAGTTAATGCCACGTTCAGCATATTGGGTTCTTTAGATGCCCAATCTATGCCGCCATATCTGTTAGGATTTCCTCCTAACAGAACTATCACTACCTCAGCTTCTTTACCTTGAAAAGTATGTATAGTACCAACAGAGTTGTTGATCCATGAGCGAATCTCAGAATTAGTTCTTTGTTTTAAATCCCATGTTCTGGTATTTTGAGAAAGCTTTTTCCTCATTTGCGATGCCACTTCTTTAAAGGGTGAAATGATATAAATAAGTGGTAAATCATTGGTCTGACCTAGTATTTTGGTAATCAGAGTTATAACGGCTTGCCCTTCTGCGTCGGACCAATGATTTTTAAACATAGCAGACTCAACATTTATCCATGAACTCTTAAAATTTTTTGTTAAACTTGTTCGAGTTGGCGTAGTAGCATAAATCATTAAATTGTCATAAGCTATCTTGTTTGCTATGCTAAACATAGGTTCAGCACATCTTCGATGTACTATCAAAGGACAGCCTATCCAGTTTTCTTTATTGTTGGTATAGGCGCCATAAATATTGTTCCTATCACTTATAGTTTGGAGCGACTCATTTAGCGGACTCCATTGCTTTGATACTCCATAAAATTTTCTAAATGAATCATCTAATTCATTGGATATACTAACAATAGGTTTGATTTGCATAGGGTCACCGACGACTATGATTCTTTTAGCTCGCCAAAATGTTCCTACTGCAGCTTGTGGGGAAGCTTGTCCTGCTTCATCTATGAGTATCCAACCTATAGAGCCTTTTCCTAAACCTCCACATAAATTGGCAAAAGAAGAAAAAGTAGAGGAGACTACAGGAACTACTATAAAGAATGAAGCCCATACTGATTTTAATAAATAATCATACTCAGAAGGTAAGTTATTTGACCGCATCAATAAATTCATTACCCGCAGATTATTCATTAATTTTTCTGAAGTATTCATAATAAATGCTTGGTGTAGCTTTAGAGCTTTAATAAATAATTCTCCTCTTAATTTATGCAATTTTTCATAATTCCAAGGTAATATTTGATGTAGTTGATCTTTAGGTAATTCCCATAACCTATCATCTGGGAAATGTTTTCCAATCTGACCTTCATACTCAGCTATCAGCGAATTGTAAGTATTGATAGTTAATGCTAGTTCTTCGCTAGATGTTATATAATTCTTTAGTGCTTCACTCTCATTATCGCATTGTTTTATCAATTTATTTTTTTGTTCATTAAATGTGATTGATTGTTTTCGTGAAGTTTCGGTTTCGTTTAGAATAGATGATATCTCATCTTGCCATTTATTTAGATGATGACTGCCAAATATCATGCCCCATATTCTTTTATACCAAGATGGTTTTAGTAATATTTTGCCTTCCATACTCCATTTTAGATGATTCATATTGACATCTAATTCATCAATATTTTTACTTATCAGTTCTATTTGGTTTTGCAGTGCCTTAATCTTAGCTACTGATTCAACTTTATGTTTATCAATAATTGCTTTTTCTATTTTTAGATCAGGTAAAGTTAAAATTATGTTCTCTAGCTCAATTAAATCATCTTTAAGTTTAGAGCACGCATCGTAAGTAATTAAAAAATCCTCTCTAGCACTAGCCCAAGTGATAGGTGGTTGGTTAGACTTCAAATATTCTTCCAATCCCATGGTATAAGAATTATTTTCTGTCTGTGCTTTGGAAGACCAAAATTTATTAAAATAATTAATTCTATTCTTTTTATTGCCCAAAGGAGCTGCGCCCAATCCCCAACATGGTTCATCATGGACAAAACTTGCTATATCTGCAAAGTAATCAATATTCCATTTAGAATCGATGCTGTCTAACTTAGGTATCTCTTTGGAGATATTTTCTACAGCTGCATTGTTAGAGCTAGTAATAAATATTTCATAACCATATAATTTAGCATCTAGCTCCCATACTTTATAACTGAATGCCTCATGTTTGAATTTTTCATTATCAACAAATGCATTATCTATATTTTCAAAAGATGACAATACCTTACCTCTATCAACGATAATATTAGCAATTATATCGCGTAACAGAGTACTTTTGCCTGTACCTGGTGGCCCATTGATCGAAAATAATCCTTCTTTATCCAAAAGAGATAAATTCACTGCTGTTTGTTGAGCTAAATTTAATGAGTGATCTCCATTATTTGGCCACCTTGCTATTGGTAAATATTTAGGTGATACGAATTTTTGTAATGATTTTTTATCTTCATACAAATTTATTTTTTGAATTTGTTGACTATTTAAATATTGCGTTAAACCTAGAGGTAAAGCATTTGGGTTGTCTTTAATTTCTTTAGTTATATATTCCAAATCACTAAGTATATAACTATTTGTTATACCTGAGTCATGATCTAATACATCATCAGAATTTTTCAATTCTTCTCTAAAGGGGCGCTTTAGTTGATTTGAGTAGATTATAGCAGAATTTTTTACTAAATTTTTCTCTATCAAACTCTGCCATCCAGTTAACTCTATGCAGTTTTCTGTCAATATTTTTAAATCTTTAAAGCAAATTTTTGTCCTTTGCTCATTGGAATTTAACTTATCCGTGAGGTTGAACATTAAATCTTTAATTTTGTTAGAAATTCTTTCTTTAGAATTGTAATTGGCATTTTTTATATCTTCATTCTTTCCCAAAATATTGATAGCTGTAAACCAATCAGCCATTTTCAGGGAATTTTGGATGATTTGACCATGAGCGTTAACTTGAAACGAGCATATAGATGATACGCCTTCAATATCTTTATCCTTATTATTGAATTGCTCCTCATCATGCAATCTACTAATTATCTCTCTATTGATATCCTTAATTAAAATAATACCTAAAAAAACAGTGTAATTCCAAACATGCGTTTCGGTATTTACATGTTGAAAATATTGATGATTTAGCCAAGGTATGTCTTCATCTTTTAGAACTTCTTTTTGTATTGATTTTACATTTCCAGTTGATCTTTCTTCTTCAATTCTACCAGCAGTAAATTCTTCTATAGCCTTCCAATAATTAATTATACTCAATGGCGTTTCAAACATTTTTTATCCTCAAGTTTAATTATTAAGTGTTACAAGGCATGGAGCGTCTCTAATTACAGTTGGGTAGAGCATGAATTATTCAACTTTATAATATTACTAAATTATCTACAATAATTTTTTGCTGAGTTTTTCTGAAGATATTCAAAAGTGAGCAAAATATTATAGGAGGTAAATTATTTAGTGCATAATGTGCATGCGGCCTTGGATTAGCTGATAAAACTGATCATTACAGAATGCAATTGATGAATACAGAAGATGTATTAAACGAGATAAAAAACGATGAATGTGAAAAAAAAATAACGAGAGAAGTCAAAAAGAAGAAAAAGCTCAAGTAAGGTTAGAAGCTACAGGTAAGC
>JAKONF010000084.1 GCA_022702085.1 Rickettsiaceae bacterium
GTAGAGCTTTTAAGGGAGAAAGCGCAAATTCTGGCGTACCCATAAAGATGATCTTCATTAAGAGGCCTTAGAAAATTTTTTTAATTTTTGTAGTTTACGTAAAACCACATCTTTTTTTACAGAGCTCAAATAATCAATGAGTAATTTGCCATCCAGATGATCCATTTCATGCTGAATAACGCGGGCCAACCAACCATCAGCAGAAATAAATTTTTTGTTATTATCATAATCTAAGTATTCTATGGTTACTTCTTCTGGCCGTGGTACTTCAATTCTTTGCTCAGGTACCGATAGACATCCTTCAAAAGCTGTTACCATTTCTTCTGAATGTCTAATAACAACTGGATTTGCTATATAAAGTGGATAAAAACCTTCAGGTCTAATTGTTTCATCGTCATTCTGCAGATCCAAAACCATAACTCTTTTAAGCACACCAACTTGTACAGCAGCAAGGCCCGCAGCTCCACCATCATGAATCATCGTCTTCAACATATTATCCATCAATGCGCGTATCTTTTCATCGACCTTTTCTATAGGTAGAGATTTTTGTTTTAGAATTGGATCCGGCGCAGTAATTATTGATAAAATTGTCATAGAGTATATTAATTATTTTTTTAGATATAAGCTATTATATCAAAATACTATCTATAAGTAAATCCAAGTATCAGTTAGTGATGTACCGATCAGTTATTAATAAATAATGATTAAATTAATAATAATTTAATATAGTTTTAACCTTTTGGAAGTTAAAATCACATTCGCATTTTGCATTTAAGATTTTAATTCATAAAAAGGTTAATAATGAAAGTTCAAATTCCATCAATAACTCCAGTGCTAACTTTTAATTTCAAAGATTGGTTTGTTGATTCAACTAAAAAATTAACAGAGTTAGTTAAGAAGTTTGATCAATTGAATGATAGAGATCAAACAAATCATTCATACGATGAGAATGTTTCTAATCTAAATCAAGCGCTTACTACTTTGAATGAAGCTGTTGGCACAGTAAGAGCTAATTTGAATCAGGTCAATAAGCAGTATACGGATAACGACATAGTAGGAAAATTCGCTGAACTATCTAACAAAGTAATGTCATCATTAAAATCTGTACATTTTGAGCAACCACAAATTAAAGAACTGAATAACAACCTTATACCGACTGAAAACACTGCATATGACCTTTATGAACTATATGGTTTGTATGTAGTACAATATATTGTCAACATACCATCTGGCAGTCTTGCTAACCTTAGTTATAAGTTACTAACAGTTCAACACAATATTAATAATTTAAAAGACGGATATCATTTTGATTACTTTGCTATATTAATTGATGATCAATATTATGTTTTAAATATTGGTTTAGATACTAATCTTCTGATCAAATATCCAATTAATGTTATTATAGATGGGGTACGTGACGAAGTAACAAATAATGGTACAAATGATCCAAAAACTTCTATAAATAATATTGCTGATATAACCAAAAATAGTATAAGCAATGCAGTGCAGGACGACAAAAATTATGTGGAGCAAAATATGCTTGATGATTCAAGCCAATTATCAGGTGCAGATTCTCAAACATTACCATTTTATAATGCAAATTTATAACAAATTAGCTTTAAAAACACACTATTTTTACCTATAGTAACAGCTAATCTGCAACTAATTTTCATTATCAGTAATTAGTGTACAATAATGGTGATTAACTTGCTTTTTGGCTTTAAATCAGTTAGTTTAATGAAAAAATATTTATTAAACAATGCCGGATCTATTTAGCTTTGAAACCGTAAAGAAAAATACTGTTAAAGATAACTACAGTGCTAAAGATATTGAAGTTCTAGAGGGACTTGAACCTGTAAGAAAAAGACCAGGTATGTATATTGGTGGTAGCGACGAAAATGCTATGCACCATTTGGTTTCAGAAGTCTTAGATAATGCCATGGATGAAGCAGTAGCGGGTTTTGCTAGCCATATTTTTATCAAAATGAATGCCGATTATAGTATCACTATTGGAGATAATGGCAGAGGCATACCGGTAGATAATCATCCAAAATTCCCTGATAAATCAGCACTGGAAGTTATATTAACTACACTTCACTCTGGTGGTAAGTTCACCGATCAAGTATATCAAACTTCTGGTGGATTACACGGAGTAGGAATATCAGTAGTAAATGCTCTGGCAAGCCGTTTAAATATTGTTGTCTATCGTCAAGGCAAAGCATATTCACAAAATTATTCGAAAGGTAAACCACTTGATAAACTTACTGAGAGCGATGCTAATAAAAAGCTGAAAGGCACAGTAATCAACTTTATTCCTGATGAAGAAATTTTTGGTGATAAAGCTTGTTTTAGGCCATATAAAATTTATGAATTAGCCAAGTCAAAAGCCTATTTGCATAAAGGTATTGAAATCGATTGGGAATGCGAAGTATTAACCGACGAAAAAGTACCAGCAAAATGCACTATTCACTTTCCTGGCGGCTTAAAAGATTACTTAACTTCAAGGATGAAAAACAGCCCAGTTATCGGTAATGAAACTTTTTTTGGTGAAACAAATTCTTCTGTGGATCAGATTAAGATTGAATGGGCTATAGCATGGCACGAAGATAATAATTTTATCCAATCTTATTGTAACACTATTCCAACTCCACAAGGTGGAACTCATGAGCAAGGTTTAAGAGCTGCACTGTTGCGTAGTTTTAAATTATATGGCGAAGCTACAAATGTTAAAAAAGCCCAAAATATAGTTATTGAAGATATATTAGATTCTGCATGTATTGTGTTGTCAATCTTTATTAAAGAACCTCAGTTTCAGGGCCAAACTAAAGAAAAATTGGTTAGTAACGGTATAAGCAAAGCTATTGAAAATATTTTTAAAGATCATTTAGATTATTGGTTAAGTGATAATAAGCAAGCTGCTAATAATATTTTAGAGAACATTATCAATGCTGCAGAAGTACGTATCAACAAAAAAAATGAAAAAAACATTTCACGTAAAAATGCAACGCAAAAATTAAGATTACCAGGCAAACTAGCTGATTGTTCGCGCGAGAGTGCTGATGGTACAGAATTATTTATAGTTGAAGGTGATTCTGCAGGAGGTTCAGCTAAGCAGGCGAGAAACAGAGAAACGCAAGCTATATTACCCTTACGTGGTAAGATTTTGAATGTTGCTAATGCTACTGCAGAAAAAATTGCTCAAAATCAAGAATTACAAGATTTAGAAATTGCTCTTTCTTGTGGATCGATGGCGAAGTTTACTGAAGCTGATTTGCGTTACGGTAAAATTATCATTATGACTGATGCAGATGTTGATGGCGCGCATATTGCTTCCTTGTTAATGACATTTTTTTATCTTAAAATGCCTAAGCTAATATCTCTGGGATATTTGTATATTGCTAAGCCACCATTGTATAGATTGACGCAAGGCACAAAAACTTACTATGCAACTGATGAAGAGCAGAAATTAAAGCTGATCAAAAAGCTTGAAAATTCTAGCAAAACCAAAATTGAGCTTGGTAGATTTAAAGGCCTTGGTGAAATGACTCCGGCTCAACTTAAGGAGACAACTATGAGTCCTAAAAATCGCATTCTATACAAAGTTACAATAGATGATTTTGAAAATACAAGTAAAACGGTGGATAATTTAATGGGTAAAAAACCAGAGAAACGTTTTGAGTTTATTCAATCTCAAGCATTAGCAAAAATGGATCAACTTATTAATAATCTAGATATTTAAGGACAGATATGAATAATCGCCTGATAGTGTTTGTAATATATTTGCTCTTTGCAAATTCTACTTTAGCATTTACTAATATTAACCAAATATATTTTAATCAGTTTCAGGAAGTTTTTACGCGTATTCAGCAGAATTATGTAGATATACCTGATAAACAGAAGATAACTGATGCAGCAATTAGTGGCATGCTCTCAGCTCTTGATCCATATTCAAGTTATTTTGTTGATGATGATTTAGATGACTTTGAAGCATCTATCAAAGGTGAGTTTGGTGGTATTGGTGTTGAGATAATGTTCGATGGTGGAGCCATCAAAATAATATCTCCTATCGATGATTTACCAGCTTATAGAGCAGGAATCAAAGCAGGAGATTATATAGTTGGTGTTAATGGTGAATTAGTATCAACGCTTGGCTTTAACAAAGCAGTAAAAGAAATGAGGGGAGAGCCTGGCACCAAAGTTAAGATTTTAGTTGCTAAAGAGGGTGAAACTAAACCAAGGGAAATAGAATTAACAAGAGAGCTTGTTAAAATGAAAACTGTTAAATCTTCTCTTGAAGATAATAATATTGCTTATATAAGAATCACTACATTTAATAAACAAACCTATAGTAGTCTTATAACGCATTATAAAGATTTAGAAACTAAAGCTAAGGGTGGCATTAAGGGAATAATCCTAGATGTCCGTAATAATCCAGGAGGCATACTTGAACAAGCGCAAGCAGTTACTGGGCTTTTTGTTAATTCTGGCGTAGTCTTAACTACTAAAGGCAGAGATCCTAAAGAAGATAAGTCATACGATGTAGATAAATCAGCAATGAAAGCACCAGATGTACCAATGATAGTTTTGGTTAATGGGGGTTCTGCTTCTGCTTCTGAGATCGTTGCTGGTGCATTACAAGATTATAAAAGAGCTTTGATCCTTGGTACTAAATCTTTTGGCAAAGGATCAGTACAAACTTTCGCTGAAATAAAAAGTAGGAAAGCAGCAGCAATCAAAATCACAACTGCAAAATATTATACACCTAGTGGCCGTTCTATTCAAGGTGATGGCATTGAACCTGATATAGTAATTGAGCAACTTAAGTTAGAAAATAATGATAAAAAAGTAGAAGAAAAAAAGTTTTCTGATGATGTCTTAAAAACATATCTGAAAAATTCTAGCAATAAAGAAAAGGAAAAATCTGATAAAGATAACAAAGATATCGATAGAAATAATAAAAAAGGTGAAACAATTCCAGCATCTAAAAATAAAAAGGAAGAAAAAGAGCCTTCAGAACTTTATAAAACAGATTATCAATATGCAAGAGCTTACGATTTAATTCGTGGACTTATAATTAGTAAAGACAAATAGAGAATCGGAAGAGTAAATACTTTACCAATAAGCATTTGCTCTTCTAATTTCAAAATTAGATTTATATTTTAGAAATATCAAAAATTTATTTTATGATTCATAATTTCAAAATGAGAAAACAAGTTAAGTCAATTCTTGTTGTAACTAATATAATGCTTAGCTTCATATTGTTATTACTAATTATTTTAGGAATTTTAGTAATTAGTCCAAGCAAAATCAAGCAAGCAGAAATGTTAAATCAATATAAGTTGTTTGACATAAATAATTTACCTCAGTTTGAAAATACTATTGAGCCAGAATATTTACAGGCCACAAAAATTAAAGTAATTCCAAAAGATGAATATAATAGTTATGGTGAAGATAACGAAGAATCAAAAACTATATCAGAAAAGCCAAGAATAACCAGAAATGGAGCAAGAATTGCTATTATTATTACTGATCTTGGCTTAAATAAATATAATACAGAACTTGCTTTGAATCTACCTAAGCAATTTACTTTAGGATTTTTGCCTTATGCCTCAAATCTAAAATTTTTGCTCGATAAAGCTCATGAAAATGGTCATGAAATATTCCTGCATCTTCCTTTGGCAGCCGATAAATTATCCCATAGTGAGAGCAAATATTCACTGCAAACAAAGCTTAGCGCTGAAGAGAATATTAATCGTTTAGATCTTATTTTGAATTTAAATGACCAATATGTTGGTATATACACCAATTATAATGAAAAATTTACTGATGATAAAGGTGCAGCAATGCCAGTTTTGGATGATATTGCAAAGCGAAACCTAATTTTTGTACTTGGCAAAACAAATAACTTGATCAAATTACCATATTTGCAAAAAAGAAATAATATAATAGCGCCTAATAAGATTATTGATGCAGAGCTTGACCGAGAATCAATTGAAAAAAACTTAAAATTATTAATAGAAAATGCTAAAAAAAATAAAACCGCTTTAGGCTATGCTG
>JAKONF010000159.1 GCA_022702085.1 Rickettsiaceae bacterium
TACGCCAAAGCTTCTAAAGAATTAGCTAAACTCAATATTGATTAAAAATTGTATAGCTATCAAAATGATTAATTAGTAAATCAAAATAATTTTATGATAAAAAAAATGATCCTATTAATCATCACTCTTTTGATGGTGACTATTAATACAACTTATGGCCACAAATCAGAGATGAAAAACATATATAACGTAATAGAAAGTCAAGATCTTACTGCTCTTGAAGAGTTAATCAAAGAAGCTGATGAAAATACTTTGGTAATTTTTGATGTTAAATCAGTACTTATTGTTGAACAAGATGCCTTATTGCAGTCAGCTCATAAAATGCGTTTTAAAGAATTGAAAAGTAAAATAAATAATAATATCTCTAAGGAAAAAGCTGAAGAATTATATTCAATTATCTTATCTCAAAGAAAATTTGAACTAGTTGAGAAAAAATTACCGAAAATTTTTGCCAATATGAGAGCTAAAAATGTAAAATTCATTGCGCTCACTAGTGGTAGAACAGGCAAATTTGGCATGATTGAAAAGAGAGAAGATTTAAGGATAAAAACTTTGAAAGATCTAGGCGTTGATTTTTCTACCTCATATCCCAACATAAAGACAATTATCTTTCCCCAAGTTACTATCAATGACAAGATTGAACTGCCAATGTTTAAAGAAGGTATATTATTTGCTTCCAAAACCAACAAAGGGAATGTTCTAAAAGAATTTTACCAACAGGAAAAAATCAAAGTAAATAAAATTATATTTGTCGATAATTTGATAAAGAATCTAAATTCTGTGGGTGAGTTTTGTAAGGAAGCTAATATCAGTTACGTGGGCATTCACTACACCAATATTCTAAATAGAAAAGCTAGTTATTTAGATGAAAAAATTGCTAACTATCAGTTAGAAATATTAATAAAGCAGAATAAGTGGCTAAGTGATAGAGAGGCTAGACAAGCTATATATGGTAGCAAATTTAAATAACATTTCAGCGAGTAACTATGCATATTTGATCTTTAGCTGAAAGCTTTCGACATGCTGCTTTTGCTTTACTGATATTAGCAAAAGAGCCAGCGAGCACTAGGTAAAAAACTTTGTTTTTTTTGGGCTCAATCTTTTGCACGCTAATATTCAATTCACCCAAAATTTTGGGAAATTTTTTCTGTATCCTTTCTCCCTCTAGTTTGCCTAAAGTTTCCGATTTAACAGAAGCTAGCTGAATTTTAAAACTACTGTCTCGCTTTGATGTAAGATTATCAATTAATTTATTGTTTTCAGTAACTTTAGTAATTTTGATATTTTTGTAATTTTCGTTATTTGCAGTTGGTACTACCTCTATTTCTTGTATTTTTGAACTATTTTTAGCGGGCAAAATATTTTGATCAAAATAAGTAAAATTTTCCAATTTTTTATTCTCTGATGTGACACTTGCTAAATTTGATAAGTTGGGCATCGCAGTGTCAATAGCGGAAAGATTTGAGCTCTGTTGCTCGCTACCAGCAATTTCTGCCAAAATTAAATCTATTGGATCGATATTACTGCTTTTTAGATTATTTTTTAAAACATTAATATTATTAACAACAATATTTATCGGTTGTTCAGGCTCTGGTACTAGATTCACTTTACGCGTAGAGGATTTTTTAGCTTTAAAATTATCATATATAGTGTTATCTGAAGCTAAAGAATTATTGCTTGTCTCGTGAGGTTTTATTTTAGTTATATTATGATCTGGATAAATTTCTATTAGTTCATAATTTTTCTGTTTAGCAAAATGCCTATATGATAGAAAACCTATTAGTATAAAAAATGAAGCCATAATACCTATGAATAATTTATTCATATATTTACATTTATTACATTTTATCTAAAGGAGTAATACCCATTATTTCAAAGCCATGTGCTATTATTTTACCTACTGCTTGAACTAGAGCAAAACGCGCAGCAGTTAGTTCCATATCATCTTCAATTATAAAACGATAATCATTATTTTCTCTACCTAAATTCCACAATGAATGAAATTTAGCGGCTACTGCTTGTAAATAAAATGCTAATCGGTGAGGCTCAAAACTATACGCTGCGCTTTCAATAACTTTTGGCCAAGTTGCTAGTAACTTGATCAACTGAATTTCCTCTTCTGAAGATAGCAGCGATAAATTGTATTCCTTATTTTGAAATATCTCACTCGCTTTCCGAGCATTCTCTATGCCGTTATTTAAAATAGAAACAGTTCTTACATGAGCATATTGTACATAGAATACAGGATTATCCTTAGATAATTCTTTGACCCGCTCTAAATCAAAATCCAAAATTGAGTCATTTTTCCGGGTGAGCATCATGAACCTGACAATGTCTTTACCAACTTCATCAACTACGCTTTTAACGGTTGTGAAATTACCACTTCGTTTGGACATCTTGATAGGAACATCGTTCTCAAGCAGATTTACCAATTGACAAATCTTAATATCTGCTTTGACCTTACCTTGGCTTAAAGAATTCGTTACAGCCTCAATGCGTTTAACATAACCGCTATGGTCAGCACCAAGTATATATATGAGATTATCGTAACCCCTATCTATTTTGTCTTTAACGTAAGCAAGATCTGCTGCTAAGTACGACCATGAACCATCACCTTTACGAACAGACCGGTCTTGATCATCACCAAAATTGGTAGATCTAAATAGGGTTTGAGTTTTTGGTACCCAGTTATCATCTACTTTACCTTTAGGCGGAGGAAGCGTACCTTCATAAATCATATTATTTTTGGTTAAAATCTCTATCGTTTGCTCAATTTTTTTGGATGAATGCAGAGATTGCTCTGAAACAAAAAGATCATGCTCAATGCCAAGCTCTGCTAGATCTTTTTTAATAATTTCAAGCATCTGTTCTATAGAAAAATTTTTAACTATATCATGGCTTTGAACTTTATCCATTGAGAGTAATTCACTTCCATATTTGTTTGCTAACTTTTTTCCTACTGGAGTTAAGTAGCCTCCTGGATATAAATTAGTAGGTATAGTTATATTTTCCCCTAAGGCTTGTTTATATCTTAAAAAAACAGTTTGCGTTAAATCTTCAATTTGTGATCCAGCATCATTGACGTAATATTCTTTAGTAACTTTGTAGTGACATTTTTTAAGTAGCGAGGCTAGAACATCACCATACACAGCACCTCGAGCGTGACCTATATGCATAGGGCCAGTAGGATTTGCTGAAACATATTCGATATTTATTTTTATATCTTCGCCCGTTTTAGATTCGCTGAAGCTATCGATGTTATCCAAAATATCGCGAATTGATTTTTGCCATTCATTAGCTCTGATTGTGAAATTAATAAAACCAGCTCCGGCGATTTCCATATGAGCTATAAAAGGTAAAGATGAAAGGATTTTCTTAAATTCAAGAGCAATTTCTCTAGGATTTTTGCCTTCCCGGGCTGCTACAATCATAGCAACATTCGAAGATAAATCACCATGTAATACATTTTTAGGAATTTCAATACTTGCATTTTTGAGTAACTCAATATGATCGGTAATTTGCTTACCAGCATTGATGATTTCAGTTTTGAGTAATTTAAAAATATTCATAAAAGCTTATATTTTGCTAAAGTTAAGATTGTAAAATGATTCATATTCTTTTATAGCAAAACGGTCAGTCATGCCAGCAATATAATCAGAAATTACAGAAGCTTTTTGTTTGCTATTGGTTAGATCTATTAATTCTCGCCAATTAAATGGTAATAGATCAATATTATCCATGTACAATTTAAATAATTTTTTAATTATTTTCTGGCACCGTAAAGTTACGGAAGTTACTTGATGATGGCGGTATACTTTATTATATAAAAATTCTTTGATATTCTTAATCTCTATTATGGTTTCTTCTGTAAAATCGACCAACTGAAAATTTGCAAGCCTGATATCATTACTTGTATTGATTTTTTGTTGCTTAAAATTAGTGGAGGTTTGTCTTAGTAGACTGTCTATCAGATGATGAGTAAGTTTTCTGACCACTTCATAAATTAGTCTAGGTGTAGTTATGTCTTTATAAGAATTTGTTACTTCAGTTATATATTGATTAATCAAAGTAATTTGAGTTAAATCATTTATACTGATAATTTGCGCTCTAACGCTATCCTCAATGTCATGACAAATGTAAGCTATATCATCAGCAAGCGAAGCAATTTGAGCTTCAGCAGAAGAATAATGCTCCAAATCCAAATTATAGATATTGTTGAATTGTAAGATATAAGCTGGAATATTACTGCCAGTTAGAGGACCATTATGTTTAACAATGCCTTCAAGTACTTCCCAAGTCAAATTTAAGCCATCAAAGGCGGCATATCTATGTTCGAGTGAAGTAAGTATCTTAAGTGAATGAGCATTATGAGAAAAACCACCATATTCCTGCATACATTCGTTAAGTGCATCTTCGCCGGCATGACCAAAAGGGGTATGACCCAAATCATGGGCAAGACCTACGCTTTCTGCTAGATCTTCATGTAGCCTGAGAGTTTTAGCGAGCGAGCGGGCGAGGGAAGATACTTCAATTGAATGAGTTAATCTATTACGATAATGATCGGCCTCTAAATTAGCAAAAACTTGCGTTTTATATTGCAGCCTTCTAAAAGCATTGGCATGTATTATGCGGTCTCTATCACGTGCATACTCATTGCGGTGGGGAGTTGTGCTTTCAAAAAATAATCTGCCTTTTGATTGATCTGGTAGGCAGGCATATGTTGCGTACATCAGGATTACTTAAATATTGAAAAATTTTTATATTAGTTTAATATATTAGTTGTTAAAAATCATTTCAAATAGTTTTTATATCGATGCAATTTCAAATAACTGAAAATGCTTTCAAACGCATTAAAGAACTTAAAGATAAAGAACAGCAAACACCTATAGCTTTAAGAGTCAGCGTTGATGGGGGAGGCTGTAATGGCTTTATGTATAAATACGAGTTCGTGCATGAAATATTACCTGAAGATTTTGTCATCAAACAAGATGAGTCAATAGTCATTATCGATCCAATTTCAGAAGCATACTTAGCAGGATGTACACTAGATTTTGTTGAACAGCTGGGCAATAGTTATTTTGAAATCAAAAATCCTAATGCTAAAGGTA
>JAKONF010000135.1 GCA_022702085.1 Rickettsiaceae bacterium
TCTGTCAGCGCTTTTATGGTCAACGCCACCATTGTTTGCATGCTTGGCGTGGTCATACTTGGTATGCTAGCGCCACTTTTTGTACCGATGATGCTTTTTGAATATACCAAAGGTTATTTTGATTCGTGGGTTAAATTACTGATATCTTTTATGATACAACCAATGGTCGTGGCGACATTTATAATTACTATGTTTTCAGTGTATGATTTCGGCTTTTATGGTACCTGCAAATATATCTACCAACCTTTAAATACTCAAGATCAACGAGTAGTCAAAGCTTATTTCATTGACAATAATTGGGATAATTATCCAGATAATGATTCAGTAAAAGGCTGCCAAAATAGTTTAGGTTATATGCTAAATAACCCACAATCATTACAAACTAGTCTTACAGGTGGAGCAGGCATAGGTGGCTTATCGACAGGAGGAAATCCAGTAAGAAATGTGGCAAACACTGCTATATATTATAAAAATCTACTTAAAGATCCGATTGGTAATATACCTGTACTACAATATCTCTCAAAATTTGATTTTTTATCTTCATTATCAAATCCAACAGGAATGTTCTTTAAGTATCCATCAGTAGCATTTGAAAAAGTTAAAACTGTTGTACTATCGCTCGTTACCGCTTGTTTGGTGTTGTATCTAATGTATAATTTTAGCGCTCAGCTCACAGAATTTGCTGCTGATATGACTGAGGGCGTGTCGTTGAGTGGAATGGGAATTACTCCGCAGACTGTCTTTAAATATGGCATGAAAGCAGTAGGAGCTGCTGGAGGGGCCGCTGGAGGAGTAGGAGCATCTGCCTCCTCGGCTGGCGAGGCTGCAGGGGCAGGAGCTGCTAAAGTTGCTTCTGGCGTCGCTAGAGGTGGAGTGAAATCCGTGGCTCAGTCAGTAGCTTCTTCAGCTAAAGATAAAATTTCTACAGGAATTGTAAACAGCGCAAAAGATAGCATCGCAGTTAGTACCAGCAGTAATAGCAGTGGTAGCTCAAGTAGAGGAAGTGAAGATGAAAATAATAATCAAAACAATGACAGCAAGTCACAAACATCAATAGCAAGTAATATAATAGATAAGGAGATAAAAACAGAAAAGCAAGGTGGTGCGGCGCAGAACAATATTAGCAGCAAAGCTAATAGCTTTTTATCTAAAGAGGATTTAGCTAGAAAAGCTCAAGATAAAATTGCTAGTAATAAAAAAGCTGCTTCGCCTATTACCCAAGAAACTCAAAAACAGCTAGATAAAGAGAGAAATATTACCCCAAGAAAAGATAGTACCATTGAAGACAAATTGAAGAATTCAGGGCTAGATACCAATATAGCTACTGATAAGAAAAAAGATGGTAGTGATAGTGCTTAATAGACATTTTTTCTTAAATTATTTACTATTTTTGTTTTTAAATTTGGTGATTTTATCTGCCAGAGCTGATTTTGGTAGTTCTTGCGTGCCATTGCCTACTATTACCAACAATAACTATTTGTTTAGCAGTTCAGCCTATGGACATATCATTAGTAATATAGATATGACTTCATATATTGAAAATGCTTGTGATCCATCAACTCAACTAAGTTTTTGTTTAAAGAATTCACCGCAAAACGCGCAAATTTGCACTAAAATTACAATGAATTTGGGTGATGCCAAGCCTTTGGGTAGTTTAAATAATAATCCTGACCTTGGTGGTAGTGATTTGCTTAAAAATATAATTTTAAGCGTAAACAAACTTGGCAGTAATACATGTTTAATGATGCCTACTTCAAGAGGGCTATTACCAGTAGCTTGCAAGAAAAGTAGTGGTACTGCCCAATCATCTACTCCTAGTATACCAAAATGTAGTAATATTAGTGATATTTGTTATGGTAAAGATACTAAAAGCCAATCTATTCTAAATTTTACTGGTGACGCTGTAAACTGTTTAACTAAAACTTTGGACTTGGTTTTTTATCAGCAGAATGCTTGCGCAAGCAACCCTAATGATCCCAATGTTAATTCAGTTGCTAATACATTTCTGAGTCCTTTCCCATCTTTTCAAGCATCAATGCAAAATGCAGTGCGCGCTGCATTGATTATCTACGTGATATTTTTTGGTTTTAAAATTGTTATGAATAATGAGTATGCTGATCTAAATAACATTGCTACCTTCTTAATGAAATTTATTCTGGTTGCTTATTTTGCTGTTGGCCTAGGCCTAGTGCCATCGTTTAATCAAGGCAAATTAGCTACTAAAAATGGTGTAACTGAATTTATGCTACCATTTCTTACAAGTGCTACAGCTAATTTCGCTCAAATAGTTTTTAAAGCAGGGGGATCATCAGGGCTATGTAGCTTTGATATTAGTAAATATCAAGCTGGTTATAGTGGCTATGCAATTTGGGATTCTATAGATTGCAGAGCTGGTTACTATTTAGGATTACAACTTTTGTATAATAATGGCGATGTGCTAAAAAACATTACTAGCAATTCCTCCAGCAGTTCTCCAAATAATCCAGGTAGTAATAATTCAACTGGTAGTCATGGTATAAATTCACTTAATCTAGTAGGTGGTATGCCTTTCTTTTCTGTTTTATTTGGTTTTTTGATGGGTAGTAATATAATTATAGTAATTGCTGGAATTTTGTTCGCAGTTATCTTCATTTCCCTTCTGTTACAATTTATCAGTACTTATTTAGTATGTTTAGTAACCATTTACGTAATGGCTTACATATCACCCATTTTCGTCACCATGGCTTTGTTTAAACATACAAAACCTTATTTTGATTCGTGGCTTAAAATCATTGTCTCGTGTGCATTGCAGCCAGCTGTACTTGCTGGTTTCATTGCAGTATTATTGACCACATATGATACTGCTATTTTTAATGATTGTGAGTTTATCCGGCATGACTATGAACTGGGTAATAATAATTTTAGTACTTTCGAGCTTAAAGCTAATTCTAATAGCTGCAAAGATAGTGCCGGTTATAAGCTTTTGCGATATTACAATGGAGAGGGTTGGATTGAGAGAAACGTAATTTTATTCTCAATTAAATATCTGATCGATGTATTTCAACTAGTAACTAGTTTGCTATATGTTGGTGTTTTTACCTTTATATTCTATTTCTTTTCTAAATCTATAAGTCAATTTGCTTCAGATCTTACCGGCGGACCTGGAGTAAGCTCAGTTACTGCTAGCCCTACCAAAGTAATTGAGCAAGCGAAAAAATTTGCTGCTATGGCTGCTTCTTCAGGTGGGGGCATAGGAGGTTTTGCTAGGGCAGGTATGAAAAGTGCTGGAGAAATAGGCAATAAAGGTAAAAATAACGAAGGTGGTGATAGTGGAGGTGGAGAGGCTAAAGATTCTATAGCTAGCGGTGATGCTGCTGAGGGCGGAGGCATGGGTGGCGGTGGTGATGGTGGTGCTAAAGACATGATAGGCAAGTGATCATATGAAAAAGGAAATGCTGGTTATAGTATTAGTGATTGCTATCATCGCTGCTGCTGCTTGCTTGGTCATGGGAATAATAGCAATTATTGGTTCTCCACCGATTACCGATGGCTGTTTATTTCGTTATAATAAAAATGATAATGGTGATGTCACCATTAATACTGATCGAGTTACTAATACTGTTAATCTAAGAGCTGATGGTAACTACACTGCGGAAAGTGTATTGCAAGCTGATGGTAGTTATAGAATCATCCTTGATGCTGGGAAATACGGTAAATGGGTAAACACTAATCTATCAGTAGCTGATGCGCAAAAGATCATAGTTAAAATCACTGGTGAAGTAAGTTTGTGCCGGGCATATATCCCTAAAAATAATTTACAAGCAAACTCAAATATTGATTTCAAAGGAGCAAGGATTCCTATTCCTAGAATCGAAGAAACTGGATCAGAGCCAATCTCATTAACTTTTGACGCAACTTCAGATCAATGGCGTAATTTAGCTGAAATTTACTTCAACGATAAAGTAGTTGCTTCAATTTCGCCCAATATCAAACCGATTAAAAACGCTCAAGGTAATGTAGTTGCTAGTAATAACTTGGTCAGTCAAACCAATATATTTACTGGTCAGACATCAATTGCGGATTGTACTGAAGGGAAAAGAACTTATAGCCCTATATGTGGTAGATATTCCATTTACTCTGGCTCGTATGTAAGTGGCTGCATCACTGGTCCATGTCAATGTAATTGTGACATGCATTGTGACGCTGCTGAAATAGCTGGTAGATGTCCTGTTTGGAGTGGCTACCATAAAGCAAACTGCAGAGGTTGTTGCTATGCTAACGCCATGGGCACGATGCCTGAAGCTTACAGAGATGACGGTCTTTACACTTCGCCTTGGATAAGCGATATAGATACATTGCCAAAGAATTTTAATTCTGTGAATTGCGTAAATGAAGATGAAAATTTTGCAGACCAGAATGCAGCATATATAAACGAGCAATACCAAAAAGAAAAATATTTCTGGTTTTCAGCAGATAGCGCGAGCGCGCTGCTTTATAGATTTGACGATAGCGAAAATCCTACTAATGCGCAAAGTCGGGGTAATAATTATGTAATAGCTAAAATTGATCCAAATAATCAAACAGCTTATAATAATTCAGATCCTAATTATCAGATTCAAGCAAAATATAATGTAATTATAGACCAAATATTTATTGATAAAGCAGTGCAATATCTACAATTTCGTTATGTAAATTCTGATGGCACTTTTCAAAATAATACAGGTGGTTACACGTTAAATATTAAGCAGACCAAATGCCGTAGAACTAATGGCGTGCCACTTGATGATTCCTTTCAAGGACGCGGCACGGTGCAGTATATCGTGGTACCTTTTAATGACAATCCCAATACTGTAACTAACAATAATTATAACCCAATAAATATCAATCCTGACAGTAAGGGTTCTAGCAACATACAGATTAGTAGCAATGATCCTGGCTATATTTGGCTTCGCATTCTTAATAATAATTCTGATTATAAGGATAGTTTTGGTCAGTATTCAGTACAGTTTTTCACTTCGACCAAAAATAATAGCTTTGTTCTCAATATCCTCAATCCCTTATTTGATTTACTTAAAGGTAAAGTTAGAGCTACTGCAACGGATCTTTTTAAAAACATGACTTGTTATGATGGTAATAATGTCGGTTCTTGCATTAATTTGTTTAACTACATTAAAGGATTGCTCAGTTTATATATTATGAGCTACGCTATGATGTTTCTTCTTGGTATGGTACAGATCAACCAAACTGATCTGGTAATCAGGATCATCAAGATCAGCATAGTAGCTGGCCTACTTAATGAGAAGACTTTTGATTGGTTTAATCATTATTTTCTTGATTTTATTCTAGGATTTTCTGATCAAATCATAGCTAATATGAGTGGTTATAGCTTGTTTGCTTCAAGCAATAATATCAGCAATCCTTTTATGTTCATGGATACTTTGATAAGCAAAATTTTATTTAGTAAAATTTTTCCAGCTCAAATGATGGCGCTGCTTTCTATGGGCATAACTGGCATCTTATTTTTTATCATTGTCTTCGTAGCAGTAGCAATATTGTTACTCACTGCATTCAGAGCAATTGCCATATATTTAATGGCATTCTTTGCTGTAGCTATTTTAGTAGGTTTGGCTCCGTTATTTTTAACTTTCATGCTATTTGATTTCACCCGCTATCTATTTGATAATTGGGTAAGATTCACGTTCAGATATATGATAGAGCCAGTGATTCTAATGGCAGGCATCATTATCTTGATGCAACTTTTCACTATCTATCTCGATATAACAGTAGGTTACAGCGTCTGCTGGAAATGCGCATTACCTATTAAAATCCCATTTCCTTCATTGCCAGGATTACCAGCAATTTTCTCTAATCTAGAACTCTTCTGCATTAATTGGTTTTCTGCTTGGGGACTTGATACTAGATCAGGAATGATGGGAATTAATATGCAACACGTAGCAGCTTTAGTAATCATTGCTTATTGCATGTATGGCTATTTAGAATTTGCTAGCAAAATAACTGTTAGGCTCAGCAGTACAACCGGCCCATCTGCAACCCAAATGGGTGGGGCAATGTCAGGGGCAATCGAACAAGGAATGCAAGGTAAATTTGGTTTGAGTCAGCAAGATCGTGCTAGTATGGCAAAAAGTGCGAAAGAACGTACGACTAATATGGCGCCAAAAAGTGAAGCTAGTAACACTAGTATAAAAAGTTCAGGAGGTAAATCTAATAGGATTAATCTAGATAATATCATTGGTGGAGGTAAAAAGTAACAGATGTTAAAACGCCTCTTGATGATATTGTGCTTAAGTTGCTGTTTACCAATACAAATATTAGCCGATATGCCAGTTCTAGATTGGATGGATAAGTCGCTAAGCCAACTAAATAGTTTATTTACTGGCTGCCTAGAAGTACCTCCTTTAAATAGTTTTAATGAAGGTAAGCAAAATTTGGATCTCACGCAATCTGGTAATTGGTTTTCAACAGGAGCTTATGTTAGTAATGGTAAAAGCCTGGGATTTAATTGGACTATGGATGGAATATCTGGCCGGCCAAGAAAATATCTACTGATGTACCGCATTGATCCTAGATTCCTGATACCGCAAATATTTATTCAAACTTTTGATTACAATCAAAATGCTTATATATCAGATTTTGACAATGTATTATCTGGCGGGTTAGATAAATATCAAGCAGATCCAGAAATAGCTTTTACCCAGCGCATCAAAGATTATAATAATTATTTTAGTTTTAATAACAGAACTAAAATCTCAGTTAGTCAAAATGAAGTTATTAATATTGCATTAATTAAGGCTCAAGATTTTTTCTTTAATTCTCCAGGTTTTAGCTCTGAACTTGGCGATGGTATGAATAGTTTGACTGTTATAAATAGTACAAGTCCTATCAATGATAATAAAATAATTTATGCAAACTTAAAGCCTTGGTGTACGGCCTTGAATAATTCAAAGGTTAAATCTAATATGATCTGCGATGGCAATATTTATAAAAACTCAACCTCTCCAGATGCAGCACTTATTGGCCAAATTTTTGAACCAAAACTGACTGATATACAAAACTCATTACCAAGCTGCGCGAGTGGTCTCAATACCAAAGATGTATCATCTCTGTGTTATTACGATCAAGGTAGAGGTTTTAATATTACCATTGGTAGTCAAATCATCAAATCTGAAGCTGATAGTTTCTTACATTCTAATTTTTTGATGAAAGATATCTTTTATTATAAATCCTCTCTTAGTGGTGATCTTAATATCTCAACGAATTGGCAAATTAAGCAAATGTTTAGTAATTATCAGCAGATGATGAAAGACTGGTCAAATATTGACAATGTCAGTGATCTAGCTAGCCTTAAAAATTATGCTTACAACATCGCCGATATTTCGATGAATTACGTGCACTTTGGTAGATATTTGATGAATATTGAAATTGGTGACAGTAACCAACAGGTGAGCACAAATAAACAAAAAGCCATTAAAGTTGAGTATATGGTAAGCGATACTAAGCCAGCAGATGGAGCGATAGGTATTGAAATCCCGCAAGATACCAAAATGAATGCGCCAAGTGATGGTTATTTATGGTTGAGAGTAATCAATCCAAATAACGAAGTAGCTGGTACTATAAATGTAAATTATAGTAATTACGTTGGTACAACTTGGTTTTCTGACATCGTCTACGGCGATATTATCCTGCCATTGCGCGCTAAGTTTAATGATTTAACAAAACTGATATATGCCAAATTTGTCACTGATACCAGCATGCAAAAAATTGCTAAAGCCATGCTTTCATTATATATAATTTTTTATGGTTTATATTTTTTGGCAGGAGCTACTAAAATCACGGTCTCTGATATTATCAACCGAGTTGTCAAGGTAGCTATAATAGTTACGCTATTTAGCCAGCAAAGCTGGAACTTTTTTAATGATAACTTATTCGTGATATTTACGGAAGGTATCGATCAATTAGTCTCTAGCGTGATAGGTGCCACGAGTAATACCAATAACATTTTTGGTTTTATTGATCCAATTTTTGATAAATATCTTGATCCTAGAGTTTGGAGTTTACTATTTTTACAATTAACTCAAATCCAAAATGGTTTAGCTTTTTTCGCCATAATCACTATCTATTCAATGTTTGTTTATTTTAGGGCAGTACTTGAAGTCATTATCGGTTATGTAATCGCTTTCGTAAGCTTAGCAGTACTAGTTTCACTTGCACCATTTTTCATTACATTTTTACTATTTGAACAGACTAAAAGCTTATTTAATAATTGGTTATCAACTTTATTCAGTAATATGATTCAACCAACAATATTATTGATATTCTTTTTACTAATTGATCAAATAATAACTGTTCAATTTACTAAAGTCATAGTTAAAGCTTGCTGGGGTTGTTGGATACCTCTGAAAATTGGTTTAGATTTAAATAATATGGGTATACCGATAAATTTTTCATTTTCATTACCCTTCTTAGATTGCATACCTTTCTTTATTACTGAAGTTCAAGGTATTTCTAATCCCAATGATATTTTTAACATGCAAGGGACATTTATTAATATTGCCAGCGCTAGCCTCTTATTTTACTGTTATAGCTTGCTTGCCAAAGGTTTAGTTGATTTTATAACTACTGTGGTCTCAGTACTTACTAATGTAATGCCAGCTCGTCAGGAAGGGGATATTCAAAAACCAGGTAATCCTACTGCAGCTATAATGAGCGACATCAAAGGCATTGGTAACAGGTTTAAAGGGATAGCTTCTAATCCGTTTAAATTCGCTAAAACTAGAGCAATAGATCAGAAATATGGCGAAAGTGGCAAGGCAGGAAGGAGAGCTAATTTCAGTAGCTCCTTTTCCAAAGAAGATGAAGATAGTAAAAAACAAAATAGTAGCCAGCAAACCAATGATAAAAACTAATAATAGAAACACTCAAGGTTATAGATGATTAAAAATAAGTTCTTATTATTAATCTTAATTTTAATGCTAAGCAGTTGTTCTGGAGATCGTTGCATTGATGCTGATGATTTTGGTTTTGCTAAATTCGATGTTTCATCCCGGTATTCATTGGCTGATTTAAATTCACAGCAACAAGATAATGAGATGGCTCCATGGTTACCTACTAGTTATTTAGTAAACGGTAGGCCACTAGCTATTGTCATCAAAACTTGGCAATATGGCGTTGAAAATAACAATGCAGGGGAAGTATCTGCTTGGTGTCCTTGGTATGGCGGCAATAATAATTCTGCTACTTTGTCTCGGTTTTGTGAACGTTTACGGGAATGCACTTTCATTGATGATCAAATGTGTACGCCGACCAAAGATGCGCAGATTAATAACGCGCCATGTTTACTTAAAAATGGCGTGGGTTTATATGGGCTTATAGCGACGCCAGGTACTGATCCAAATGCTTCAGTAATGTCAGAACGTAATCCAGATGGTATAACATTCCATCTAGGTGAAAAAATTAGTGGTTATAATTTATATGATTTAGGGCAAGATGGTACATTGAGAAATGCTGGTGGTATTATCTATAGTTATGATAATAGTAGTGCCTTAAAAGAAAAATATTTGAATAGTCATTTATATTTTAAGATTCTTGATAAATATTACGAAGATAATAATGGACAATATAAAGTAATCATAAAATCAGGCATTAGCGATAATCATCCTGATCCTGTCCAGTTTGTCACTAACCTAGTTAAAAATTATTTATTCGGCACGAGTTATATTAGTGGTGGATCATTACAATTTAACATGGGAGGTGGGGATATGTATATAAGCCCACAGGGAGATATAGGTTCTAGTAATCAAGGAGCAAAATCAGCTGCTGACTATAATAGCTTAATTACTAAAGTTAGTAGTACTGACTTAAATTCTCAAAACAACAATTATGGTTTAATTAGAGCTTTATATACTAATATAACTCAAAATTCTGGTTATCAAAATGCAGTTAATGGCTTACTAAGCTTATATATCATCTTTACTACTTTATCTTTTTTAGCTGGTAACTTAAACATTACCCATACTGAATTAATCGCGCGAGTTATTAAAATTGGTATTATCTCAGCTCTTCTTAGCTCAAAATATAGTTGGTCATTTTTCAATGATTATCTTTTTGTATTTTTTGTTGGCGGCGTTGAACAAATTTTACATATTATTCAAGCAGCTGGCGCAACTGGTCCAGGATCTGCCAGCATTTTAGGTTTATTGATTGCTCCGCAGACCATAGCTAAATTATTATCACTTCTTCTTGTCGATTGGCGCGGAATCTTTTACCTTATTTTATTTATTATTGCTCTATATATAGTACTTACCATGCTATTTAAAGCAGCAATTATCTATCTGACAGCTTTGATTGCAATTGGTATGATCATCACCATGGCACCAATTTTTATCTGCTTCATGTTATTTAAAGTTACTAGATCGCTCTTTGAAAACTGGCTTAAACAATTAATCTCTTACGCAATTCAACCAATTATATTATTCACTGGCATAATATTTATCTCAGTCATTATTAGGACAGAAATATATTCTACGCTGGGTTTTAGAGTTTGTAAGCACAGCTTCCCTAATTTAGGGCCAATAAGTGAGTTGTTTGGTGATAATGTTCAAGATTTAGATACAAGTTTGACTAACTCATTTTTTTATTGGTGGTTTCCATCGCCAATGCGCGGTGAAGATTTTAGCCGTAAGCAAGCAGTAATTCCTGTGCCAAATGATCATTTTGATGCCAATGATAAATTCTGCGAGGCATATGGTTGTTTTGAAAATCGTTATGTTGAATTACCATTTCTTGATCCTCAGAAAGATAAGCGAAGAATTGAGAATTTTTTTGCTGGTAATTTTTTGCAGTTTGATGGTTTATTAATCATTTTTATCGCCATTTACGTGCTGCGTAAATTTAATGATACTGCTGTTTCTATATCTTCTTTTATAGTTAGTACTTCTGGTAATTTAACCAGCATCTCTAGCGTTGCCAATCAAGCTTATGCTCCAGTGCAGAAGCAGATAGATAGACCAGGAAATTATATAAAAGGTAGAGTCAATAAGGCTAGAGAAGACGTAAAAGAAAAATTCTCAGGAGCAGTTAATAGCTTTATGCTCAAAAGAGTAGGTAATCAAGCTTTAAGCTCATCAGCTAATGCTAGCGTACTTGCTGAAGTCAAAAGAAATTATGGATTAGATCAAAGCATAGTAAAGGCTAATGCAGTTGAAAAATATAGAGGAGCTTTAACTAATTTGATCAAAGAAAATAACCCAAAAATAAGCGATAAAGATCTAAAAGAGAAAGTAGATAAGTTAGCTAGCAAAAATTATCAAAGTCTTAAGGATGAACTAGCTGCTTTAAAATACGGCGAAGGCAAGAAATATGCTAACCTTTCAGAAAATGATAAAAAGCAAGTTGATGGTAGCTTGAAGAAAAAATTTGGCGAAGAATCTGTACGTACTTTGCTAGTTGATGCACGTAACGCGCAAGATTTCAGAGATGCATATATCCAATCACATCAAGCAATGTCTGCTAGAGGTATAGGAATAATTGGTAAAAATGTAAAATCTTTTAGATCACTGCAAGAGATTAAAAATGAGAGGAGTGAGCAGAAAGCGAGAGAGGAAGCTAATCGCTATGGCTTCGGCGAAAATGTTTATTCCAACCTTGAAGGTTTCAAAAGTGCAGTTACTGGTGGTATTGGTGGTAGAGCTTGGCATGGCATTGATTACAGCGACTATAGGGCTAGAACTTACAGCGAAACTTTGAGAGATAGGCAAAATAATAACAAATTTAGTGATCTACAAAAACAAATTAGCAATGAATCTACTTTAAAGGGAAGCGATGTTCTTGCTCCTGAATATTTAGCGAACTTATCAGCAAGTAATAGAGAGCAAGAGTTGAATTATTATAAAAATTTAAGTAACCAAGAACTTAAATATGAAATTTACAACAGTTTGTCTGCTGGGACCAACCCAGCATCACTTGGTGAAAAATTTTTAAGGGAAGAAGCAACAAATGAGCAATTAAAAAATTTGATTGATAGAACTGATGAAGTAAAGCAGCAAATATTATTAAATGACCGTTATGTAAGACAAGAAGATGCCTATGAAGTTAGAAAAGATGAGGCAGTAGACACCATCAAAGATATAAGAGCAAAATATGAAGCTGATAACCTTAGCATAGAAGAAATGCAAAATAAATTCACTAGCCTTGGTAAGTCAGGTGAGAGTGATGCTGCTAAGCTGCAAAAAGCTCTACAAGATTTTGAAAAAAGTCAGCAAATATTGCAGCAAATAGATGAGCGTAAAATGGCTATAGAGGCGGAAGTACAAAATCATGTTGATGACCTTAATAAAATCAGAGTTAGTAAAAGCCAATCAATATACGAAGTTGAAAAACCAAGCCAAGCTAGAAGACTTAGAAAAATAGAGGATTATCTGCGGTAGTGCTTAAATATTTTGATAGTGACAAAAAATTATGTATTACCGAGGCTAGTTGATTCATCT
>JAKONF010000144.1 GCA_022702085.1 Rickettsiaceae bacterium
TCTAAAGCAATTAAAATATCAAGTTTGGATGATATCAAAGGGATTGGCAAGAAACGTAAAAGTGCATTATTAAATTATTTTGGTTCATTTCAATCAATAGTTGAGGCAAGCGCCGAGGATTTAACTAAAGCCGAAGGAATTAACAAAAACTTAGCTGACAATATTTACGCAGTGTTACATCCAGATAAAGTAGCAAGTGATGAGAGCAAAAGTAGAAGTTCTAGCTTACTTGGTGGCTAATTGCTTTTCAAATATCACAATAATTAAATATGAAACAACAGCAAAAAAACAAATATAAAAGATAGGAAAAAGCATTAAATTATATTTTTCCATCATTTTAGCGCAAATAAAATTAGCACTACCAGACATTAACATCGAACCAATATTATGACCAAAACTAACTCCACGGTAGCGTTCATTAGGTTTAAAGCCCTTAATAATTAAGCCATGAGCCAAAGCATTAAAAGGGGCAACTGAAGCTGCAAGTAATAAGCAGCTAATAATAACTAGATTTACTATAGTTAATTTTATGGCAACTATGATAGCTAAGCAAAATAAGATTGTACCTATTAAACTTATTTGAATGACGATTAAGTTACCAAAGCGGTCAGCTGCAAGGCCTGCTAGAGGCATCGAAAGTCCAAAGCATAACACTAATAATATAGAAATTGAGCTAATAATTTGTTTAATTTGAGGTAATACTATTGGCAAATATTGCTTCATGAATAAAATAGAAACTTGGTAAGTGACGCCAAAGCCGCCAGCTAAAAAGATAATCAGTAATATAATTCGCCATTTCTGAATTAACAACTGATACAAATTTTGATTATTCGAGAATTTAGATCTTTTGAAATCAGGAGTTTCATCCAATTTACTACGATAATATATAGTGATCAATGATAATGGTAAGCTTAATAAAAATGGTACTCTCCAGCCCCATTCAGGAAATATATGAGAGTTAAATAGATTAGCAGAGCCAATACCAAGTAATAAGCCAAGTACTCCCATAAATCTAGTAATTGCAGAAGCAGTATATTGCATTCGTGCGCCTAGATGTTCTATAACATAAATAGCAGCGCCATCATATTCACCAGATACAAAAATGCTTTGCAGAAATCTGCATATTAGTAAAATTATTGGACTCCAAATACCGATAGCTGAATATTCTGGTAATATGCCAATAATAGCTGTAGGTATAGTAATGCCGAGTATGGTAATGCTTAAAGCTATTTTACGGCCATATATATCACCAAGCCAGCCAAAAATTAATGAACCCAAAGGTTTGGATAAATAAGCCAGAGCGTAAATGCCAAATACATTGGCTAAATTTGTTATTGGATCAGAAGCTGGGAAAAACTTAAGCGCAATAGTGCCAGCAGAAAAAGCGTAGAGACTATAATCATAATATTCAACTATAGTTCCTAAAAAAGCTCCAAGTACTTTACTTTTTCTGGAGAATTTCATAGTTGCAGAAAGTTCTTGAGTTTATCAAGTCTAATTTTTTTTAGTCTTTCTGCTTGTAAGATAGCTTTTATTTGTTGTAAAGCTTCAGCAAAATTATCATTTATGACGATATAATCATATTCTAATGCGTGAGGCATCATATGCTGATTTTCAATTACTCGTTTTTGTATCTCTTCTAAGCTATCTTGATTTCTAGAAAGCAGTCTTTTTTCTAAAATTTTTATATCTGGTGGCAACAAAAAAATGCTAACAGCATCAGGCATTTTTTGTTTAATAGCCAAGGCTCCTTGCCAATCAATATCAAACAATACATCGATGTTTTTCTCAAGAGCTTCGAGGACGGGGTATAAAGGAGTACCATAGTGATTTTCATAAATTTTAGCAGATTCTAGAAAAGCATCTTGTTGTTCCAAGTCAGTAAATTCCTCGGCTGATTTAAAGTAGTAATCAACGCCATCACATTCACTTACTCGTGGCTTTCTAGTGGTTGCTGAGACTGACAATTTAATATCTTCATCGCTATCTATTAAGTCATTAGCTAAGCTTGATTTACCCCCACCAGAAGGAGCGGAAATAATTAGCATCAAGCCTTTACTTTTCAGATTTATAGTCATATTATTGCGGTAACTTACAAATAATTTCAAAACATAATAATTGTAATAGTAAAAAAAACAATCACAAAGGCTTGAATTGTTATAGTAATAAATCATGAAAAATCAATTAATTACCAATTTCATCTTATCTTCGCTGAAAAATTTTAAAATACTTATTCTTTGTAGGTTTGTGGTAGCTATAATTGCGGCTATTGATATAGCGTTAAGACCTTATATTTTAAAAAATCTACTCGATAAATCCGCTACCATAGTGCCTGAACAAGCTTTCATCAAATTAGGACCATCGGCATTATTATTCATATTTATGACTATTTTAGTGAGATTAAGCTATAGATTCCATGATTATACCTGGTTAAAACTTGCTCCTAAATTGAAAAAATCCATTAATCTGAAATTAATGGATAAGCTGATGCAGCAATCACATAACTTTTATCAAAATCAATTTGCTGGTAATCTTTCCACTAAAATTAAAGATGTAATGAATGGCATACCAGTTTTAATATTGATTACTGTGGACACATTTTTTTGTCATGCGATAGGTCTTTGTTTAGCACTTGGCACCTTAGGTCAAGTAAGCACACAATTCGCTATGACTTTTGCTATATGGGTCACTGTTTACTGCTTGATAACTATAAAACTATCTACAACAGGTCAAAAATATTCTAAATATGTAGCAGAAATTAGATCCAAAGTAATGGGTAGTGTTGTTGATGTCATCACCAACATGTCTAATGTACGGTTTTTTACTAACAAAGGTAATGAGCAAGAATTACTTAGTTATGTACTAGAGGAACAAATCAAAACTGAACAAAAGCGTGATTGGTTTTATTTGAAAATGGGCAGCTTAGAAAATTTGAGTTTTACTATCTATCAAAGTATATGCTTATACTTACTAATTTCGGGATTTAAACAAGGCAAAGTAACGAGTGGTGATTTTATTCTAGTGTTAGCTTTGAATTCATCTGTAGCCAATATACTTTGGTCTCTATCTTCTGAAATTTCTACCTTTACAGAGAAGTTTAGCGATATCTCGCAAAGTTTAAAAACAATATTAGTAACACCAGAAGTCACTGATAAACCAGATGCGAGAAAACTAATTGCTAATAAAGGTGAAATTATCTTTGATAACATTAAATTTCATTACAAAAGCTCAAAGCCATTATTTGAAAATTTATCACTATCTATTAACAGCGGCGAAAAAGTCGGTTTAGTTGGTTATTCTGGTAGTGGTAAGACTAGTTTGGCTAATTTATTATTGCGGCTTTTCAATTTAACGCAAGGTAAAATTTTAATAGATAAACAAGATATTAAGGAAGTTACCCAAGAATCATTACGTTCTCTGATTACTTTAATACCTCAAGATCCTTCATTATTTCACAGAAGTTTGCTAGATAATATCAG
>JAKONF010000152.1 GCA_022702085.1 Rickettsiaceae bacterium
GCCCCAAACTCAGATAAAATAGCTACTCCTTGCAGTGCCAGCTTGGTTCTGGCTATAGCTTGTGTAATTACAAAGACATAATTCTTATCCAAATCTTTTACCATGGTGATAGTTCTACCAATGGCAGCTAAATCAGGAGCAGTAGGTTTGGAAGGAATCACTACTAAATCAGCAACTTTTAGGCCATTCAATGCGTTAGTGCTAGTGTCTCCTGGTGTATCAATGATGCATAGGTCAAAATCATGTTTATCTAAATCAGCTATTAAAGCTTCTATTTTTGAAGCGTCAACTTCAGCTAGAAATGGATTTGTTTCTTCTCTTTTCTTCCACCATGACTCTAGTGTCTTCTGAGGGTCTAAATCTAGCAAAATAACTTTTAAGCCTTGGTTGATAGCTGATAGTGCCAGGTGAGCTGCACAAGTACTTTTTCCCACGCCACCTTTTCTATTTGCTACAGTTAGAATTTTTGTTCTTCTCATGCTTATAGACTGATTTCTTGTATAAGATTAGTTCATTTATTATAATATATATATTTTTACATATTTACATATAAATTTATATCACGTTATAAATTTATATGTAAATATATTTTTATTTATATATTGTTTTATGTATTGCTGCGTGGCAAATATATTATAAAATTGTGGTTCTAAATATTTGAAAACGATATTCTTGGTACTCATTGCGTTATATTTGCTATGCTATATATTAGTACTAGATAAATACTAATTAGCAAAAAATATGGACATGAATAAAGAGATTCTACTAGAAGCAATAAATTATTACGATGATTATACAGTAACGCAAAGAAAAATCTTAAAATTTTTAGTCAATATGGCTATAGATGATATAGTAGTCATTACGCCAGCTAAACTAATTAAACTACTAAATGCTAATAAAAGTACCGTTTATTTAGCCCTTGGGCGTTTTCAAGAGGATAAATTTATAGAGTTAGCAGACCCTAGTAAAAATGGTAAGTTTACTAAATTTAAACTTAACCAAGAACAATTGAATGTTATGATCAAAAGATTTGAACTCCAGCGAAACTGTAGAACTGATTAATATGTTTATTAGTACAAAAACTCATACATAAATTAAGATAATTTGTTGACATAATATAAGATTAATAGTAGTATGAGATTCATACAATTTTATTAGTCTTTTTGTATGTTACAAACAAATTCATATTACAAATTATCCATCTATTGCTGCTTGCAAATAATTCAGGAGGTTTATTATGCTTAAATACTCAGACTTGATTTGCACGCCCTTTGAATTGAAAACATTTGCTTTTTCTCTTCATAATCCATCAGCTTTTAACTTTGCTAGATTTATTGAGTGTAAGTCCAAGTTTAAATACACTCTGATTGAGATAGAATTCTTAATTGATGCTTTTAGAATACTCGAACAAATTAAATCATTTTCTGATCGGGTTGACAGAGACTTCAAGGGTAAATGGCAAGAGGTGAGTATCCCAACTGTAAAGTTATATTAGGTAAAATTGATTATGCTTGATTATTGATGATATAAAGCAAATAGTGTTGCTCAAATCTTAATCCATCATGAAAAATTGGAGAAATCATTTGGTGAAAATAAGGGATTGAATAGCTAATTGGTTTTTTTGATTGACAGTTTTATCATATATTTGTAAATTTTAGTTGCTAAGAAAAAAATTTATAAAAAATGAAAAAACTGAAAACCAAAAGCAGCATTTGCATATGAGAAAATATAATAATTTTTCTCATCATTGTCAATATAAAAGTAATAACTCTTCAGTTATTATAGTTCCCAATGCTATTTATGCCAGTCAACTACTTACCGATCACAGTTTAGCTGCCAAGCATCTAATGGTGCTATGTCACTCTTTGCGTTCTTGCTGGCGTAATCAGCCCTCTTGGTCAGGCGAGCAGCGCCCAAAATTAGATAGCATGCTCGCTCGCCCACTTAGAGCCAAGATGATTGAGCTAAACTACAGGCGTCTAGGTAAAGCTCTAAGCTTAACTAGCGACCAGCTCAAAAATATTATAGTTGATTTAGAGCAAGCCAAGCTACTTAAGAGAGTGTTATTTGGCAACAACTGGTATATTTTGCTTCTTGATGAAGCTTTCAAGATGTACCTAAATAATAACCAGAGCAAAAAACACCGCATAAACAAAGGTAACGTTATCTCTAACGCGTGGCTTGATGTTCTGAAGACAGATAATGACCAACCAGATTTCACTGGCGCGCTAGTGGTAGGCGAGGTTGCTTTCTTCTCCAGAGTACTGAAGATCAACCAACCAATTGATGATTATGCAAATTTTTTAAAAGATAAGACAAGAGAAGAAGAAGCAAGAGAGGCTAAGCCTTTACTGGTCAGTAAAAGTAAAGGCTTAGTTGCTTACTTTGAGTATGACCATTTCAAGAAGAAGTTTCCATTTATTGATAACCAAACCATCAATAGAGCCTTAGCTCGACTAGAGAAGAATAACAGCATCTCAGTAGAGCGCATTAAGTTTACCAAAAACAGAAGAGTAGTGAAAAGATTATACATCACCCTTAACTACGAATTGATAAAAAAACAAACGGACAAAACTATAGTTAACTTTATCTTTAAAACCGAAGATTATCTAAATGATGACCAACTGACGAGTTTTGCTCAGAACACTCCTCCCTTTATATATAATCACTATTACAATAAAACTATTAGTTATCCGCGGCCGGGTTTTTCTAGTAATTTTGCTTCTTTTTCTTCTCTTTCCAGCACATCTTGCTTAGCTACTTACTCTCAAACTGAACCAAAAGAACAGTTAAACCCCAAAAAATGGTATCAAGTTACCTATTCTAACGGTAAAGACAATGCTGAGGATGATAATGACAACGATATTGATAGCAACAGTGGCAGTGGCGTAGGTAGTAGTAGAGATGAAGGTAAGGATAAGCAAAAACTTAGCAAGTACCAGCAAATAAGCTCACTAAGCTCTATAGAAAGCTTCTGGAGCAAGAAAAGAGCCTTTAAGGTATCAAGGTACTTATCAGAGATGCATAGCTCGCTAAAGCGTCTTTATAGTTCTTATTTCACTTCCTTCAATTATCCATTACCTTTTTGTTATCAACTTCTTGACTCTTTAGCAAAAAAGTACCCTGGTGCTAGCTTTATGGGGGAAAATCAATTTATCAGCTATTTCAGGAAGATACTAGCTCAGGAAAAGAAAGCCTCGTGGCTAGTGAGGAGCAGACAATACTTTGGTAAAGCTTTAGGCTTAGCAGAACTAGCTTACGACAAGTTACCTAAGACTGTGAAAGAAAAACTAAACCAATTAGCTACTAGAGCTGGTAAGCGAATAGAAGAACTGCCAGAACTACTCTCGAGGCTCGCTATAAGAAACGCTAAGCATGTGTTCTCTTGTGTTAGTTCCTTCCTCTCTTACATGAAGCAAGTATTACAAAAACTCAAAAGCAAAGAAGAAATACAAGAAGCATACTCGGCTCTACCAAGAGTGAACATTTCAGAAGTAGCTAGTTACTTGAGCGCAGTAGAAGCAAGCTACTCGCGAGTAGGCCCGCAAGAACACTTACGCCGAAAGCTTGCTTCTACTTTGCCAATGACCATAGCTTACCATCTGCTTTCTTGCTGTAACTTCTACAGTGCCAAAGTAGACAATGAGAAGAACTTTATTATCCCAAGTAAAAATAAAAACTGGGCTGAAATGATTAGGGGAGGTATCAAAAACATCATCAAAGATCAGGTAGCTGCTGTATACGGAACAATCAAAGCAATAAAGTTTGTGCAAGTGCTAAGAACAGAAGAGGCAGTCAAAGACAAGAAGCTAGTGAGTGATACTTGTGAGAAGAATAAGGCAAGCCTAGAAGTAGGGGTAAGGGAAACCAAAGCATTCTCAAGAGCTAAGCAGCAGCAATTAAGGTATGCTCTTGCTGAGGATGATGCAGATGTTACTAATGAACAAAGTACTGAGTCAAAACTAACTTCATACCATTTATTTCAAAAGAAACGTTTAGAGCAGGAGCAAAAAGAAAGGGAAGAACTAAAAGCAAGAATGCTAGAAGAAGAGCAAGAACTAAAGAGAAGTAACCTAGACCTAGTAGTGTATGAGAAATACAAGCAAGTAGTGGAAGAAACAGAAAGAGAGAGAGAGAAATATATCCAGCGTGGTGGAGTAAAAGAGCTAGCAAGAGAGCTATATAGAGTGTTGAGTTTTAGAGAGTGGATACAACTACAGGAGCTAATGGGCATGGTGTAGAACTAGATGAAATTATGTCTTTAGAGTAATTGCGATTGTCTAAAACTGGTAAAAAAACAGTTAGACAAATTTTAGAGAGTTATGCTAAAAGAAGAAAAAGCCTAGTGCACAGTAAAGTAATAGATGCAAGATGGGGCAGTTGTTCTAAAAGTGAGGCAAAAATGATATCATTTTGCGATCTACTTTTTAAATAACTTTCCGTAGTTTGGTGAACATTGAAACTATAGCCTTGCTCTAGTGAAGTGCTATGAAAACACAAAAATTAAGTTAACTAGAATGAAAAAAAAGAAATAAGTAAGTAGGTTGATGAGTATATTTGTAATAACGTTAAGCATAATTACGGTGTTTGGGTTATCACTGCTAGTTATGTTTTGGAGCCATAAAGCATATATCAGATTTGTAGTGATGCTGTTAATCTTGGCACCTTATTATATAGATTTATTTAAACTGTATTACTTAGCTGGTTGGAGCTACCCAGTTAGTAGAAATATTGATCTGATAATAACTAATATTGTGTACTTGATCATATTATTTGTTGGCGGAGGATTACTAGCTCTAAAACTTGATAGACCTAACAAGGGTGAGGTACTATCTGGCACAGAAGTAA
>JAKONF010000157.1 GCA_022702085.1 Rickettsiaceae bacterium
ATATAATTTTAATTTGTCAAAGGCAGTATTTTCGTCCTGCTCTAGATGAGAAATCAATCTTTCTGAGGCTTCAATATCATGCGCTAAAATGTTCATAAAAAATCCTATCAAAATTAACTTATTCATATTATTTAGAGATTTATTTTGCTCAGTAAAATATATCAATAGTAGAAATTCTCAAATAGCAAATCAATTTTTTATATACCACTTTTCTTTGATATGATCAAATTGCATAAAGTAAATATTGCTGCAAGTACAGATAACCTGGTAGGCATTAGCGGATTTGATAAATTTGGGTCCATGGTCGATGTCTAAGCACGTTAGATTACGATCTTGTAAAAACTTTAAGAAACCTAGTTTTTCAAGCTTATATTGAAATGATCTTTGATATTGTAGATTAGTTTTATATTCAGCTTTTATATATTGATCATTCAGTACTTGAATGCATGCTTTTTTATTTTGGTAATCTAAGGGATAGCATTGTAAGTAAGCAAGGCGTACTTCATCGCTCAAAGATTCTGCATCCTCATAGGCTTGTTTATCTATCTTTTGCCAAGGAAATTCATCACTGCCACATGCTGAAAAAATTATTAAAAAAATTGTAAAAGAAAAAAGATAAAGAAAAGAATTATGCATAAAAGCTCCTTTAATTGTTGTTAAAAACAACAGAGCTTCTCCGCTATTGGCACCAAAGATGGTGCCAGGAGGTTAATAACGCCGAACCAGCAGCCCGCGACCTATTCTTGTTATGTGCAATTACTCGCTCAAACAATATTATATTCAGCCGCCCTCCTGACGAAAGGAGGACGTTTTGTGAATACGAGTCCAACGTATCTGGTTACAGAGGTTATTAGGCTCTGCCACTTATCACAACTTATGTTATTGACTTAAATAACATAATTTACGAGAGTAAATATTGCAACTAGAAATTATAATAATAATTTTTGAGGCTTTGAAAAATTTTATCAATTCATAACTGATGTCAGGAGGTACTTTTTAAAGCTTTAATTTTGCTCATCAAATTAAATTGAAATTCACGTCGTTGCTTGGTAATTTCATATAACACAATGCCAGATGATGTACCCAAATTAAGACTCTCAATGATACCACACATAGGAATGCTGATACAAATTCTACTTCTTTCAATTGCTGCGTTGCTGATTCCCATTTTTTCATTGCCAAACCAGATTGCAAGCTTCTTGTATTTAGTATAGTCATGTTGATGAAGTATCACGTTATCATATCCTTTCATATGAGGTGAAGTTACCATCGAGACAAAGTTATTTTTTTCAAGATGATCCATACAACTATTTGTATCTTTAAAAACTTTTACAAAACTCCATTTGATGCCTGAAGCAGATAGAGCATTAAGTTTTGGTTGAGTACGCATCTCTTCCCAGGTATTAGGTAATAATTTTCCATCAGTAACTACGTAAACTTTCTCGACGCCAAGTGCATTGACATTACGAATTATAATGCCAATATTTATTATATCTTCAGGATTTTCAATTACAGCAATTAAGTTTTTGCATTTAAAATCTTTTATTCTATCAGCTCTTACTCTAAGAGTTGCTTTAGATTTCTTTTTTTCTTCCATATATTATAACTATTTCAATAATCTCAAATCAAAGAGTAGTAAATCTAATATATTAATAACGAAGAAGAGATATACTTACGCTGCTTTCACTTTTGATTTAAAAGCTAATCTTATTTAACGCAATATCATTACTTCTCGAAATTTGCCAACAAAATTTACTAAATGTAAAATACGCGTACGTTTTCCTTTTTGCATTTGGTAAATTTCATCTGCACACGCGGAGAAGAAGGGATTCGAACCCTCGGTATGTTGCCATACACACGCTTTCCAAGCGGGCGCCTTAAACCACTCGGCCACCTCTCCTTGTCGCCTAAAATAATCGAGAGAGCAAAATATATCAACAATTAAATTATTAAGTTTTAGTAATAATTAATTGACAAAATCTAAGATCTTCATTATTATGCTCAGGCCATAAATATTTTTATTTAATAAAAATGCCTATTTTGCTCAGTAAAATTTTATCTAGCTATCGATATAGCAGCTCCCACCACTCTAGATAATTCATAATCTAGAACGCGGTTGGAATTTCTTGCATAAAATTTTTTAAACAAACTAGGATAATTTATGAAAAAAAACAATCTCTCCAAGCTGATATCAGCGATTACAAGATTCTCCAAAATAACAATTAATATTTTCCTTTTTGTCTTTTGGATTTTAAACCAAGCAAATGGTAATGAAAAAATATTAATCACAGTCGATCAATTCGTCTCTCATCCAGCTTTAGATGCAGCGAAAAGCGGGCTTGAAAAAGCTTTCAACGATAGAAATCTATCTAATAAAACAGAATTAAAAATTAGCAATGCACAAGGTAATATAGTTACTAATGCGCAAATTGCTAAACATCAAGCTGCTCTTTCACCTAATTTTATGGTGGCAATAGCTACGCCTGCTGCTCAGAGTATTTATAAA
>JAKONF010000023.1 GCA_022702085.1 Rickettsiaceae bacterium
CCGGGGAGTTAGTAAACTGTTAGTAGACAGTACGATAGCTTTTAGCCTTGAGAATAAATCCTCAAAACCTGAACATGTGCTAGCATCACCCCGACCTGAAGTCAGGGAAACAATCATTTTTCGGCTGATCTACGCCGCTACTAAAAAGGTTACTACACCCCAAAATAACTCTAGTAGAGCTATTTCATGCATCAGTTTATCTGAACTGCGATGAAAGTCAATTGTAGCTTGAATTAGGTATGACTCATTAAGCTTTTTCTTCTTTGGATTATTAGGTTCTTTCGTTTGGGGGTGGGGAGGGTAAATCTACTGCTACAACCTAGTTAAAAATATACTTGCCAACACAAACAGTAAAGATTATACTCTTGCTAGTAAAGTTAAGTACACGCTTACGTGTTACTATGTAACACAAGCTCCAGGCAGTCTGCACCTACAAGAGTAAAAACTAAAACTTGATAGTTTGTTTAGAATTCGGAAGTTCATCAATAGAACTAACAAACCGAAAGTAATAGCAAGATGGCAAACATGGCAATCTATAGATTAAATACTCAGCCCATTAGCCGCAGTCAAGGCAGGAGCGTAGTTGCCTGCGCGGCATACCGATCAGGAGAGAAGTTAGAAGACTTGCGCTATGAAAAGACTCATGACTACACAAAAAAGCAGGACGTAGTACATAAGGAAATTCTACTACCAGAAAATGCGCCAGAATGGATGAAAGATCGGGAGGTTCTGTGGAACCACGTTGAGAAGATAGAAAAAAGAAAAGATGCGCGTCTGGCAAGAGAAGTACAAATAGCTTTGCCAAGAGAACTTAGCTTGGAGGAAAACACAGCTTTAGCCAAAGAATTTGTACAAAAAACTTTTGTCGAGAAAGGGATGGTAGCTGACTTATGCATTCATAACCACAAAGGCGAGGACGGTTTAGAGCAACCACATTGTCATGTTCTGCTTTCTACTCGTCATGTAAATAGCCAAGGGTTTGGCAAGAAAAATACTCTGTGGGACAAGAAAGAGATGTTATTAGAGTGGAGAGAAGCATGGTCAGGGGCTGCTAACACTCACCTAGCTAGATTAGATTACGATATAAAAATAGATCATCGCAGTAATAAAGATAGAGAAATAAATCTAGAGCCGCAGCGTAAAGTAGATATAGCTAATAGCAGGTATAGAGACAAGCAGCTAGAGAACAAACTACGCATAGCTAGGGAGAATGGCCAGCGTATATACAAAAATCCAGAGATTGCCTTAGATGCCTTAACTAAGCAGCAATCAACATTCACTAAATACGATTTGGCGGGGTTCATCAATCGTCATACAAGGGACGCTGAGCAATTTCATCAAGTACATGAGCGAGTAAAGCTGGCTGAGAATATAGTGAAACTAGGCATTGATGAACAGGGTAGGGAACGCTTTTCTACTAAAGAAATGATCACACTCGAAGCTAACATGCTTGCTAGTGCTAATCTTTTAAGTAACAGAGAAAAACATAATATTGATGAGCATGCTGTAGAAGATGCTTTGGCTAAAAGGTCATTGTCTAGCGAGCAAGAGGAAGCCTTGCGTTACGTGATAGAAAAAGGTGATTTGAAATGTGTCCTAGGCTATGCAGGTACAGGCAAAAGCTATATGTTATCGGCGGCTCGTGAGGTCTGGGAAAGAGAAGAATACAGTGTTAAAGGGGTAGCACTCTCAGGAATAGCTAGCCAAAACTTAGAGCAAAGTTCAGGGATAAAAAGTAGAACGGCGGCTAGCCTTTTTTATAGTTGGGACAAAGGCACTAGTAACTTAAGTTCAAGAGATGTGTTAGTAATCGATGAAGCTGGTATGCTAGGGTCTAGGCAAATGGCTAAGATTATGAGCGAGGCTCAGGATAAGGGAGCCAAAGTAGTACTGGTAGGCGATTGGCAGCAACTGCAAGCTATAGATGCCGGAGCCTCATTCAGGGCAATAGCCCTGAATAATCACTACATCGAACTAAAAGAAGTACGTAGGCAAGAGAACTTGTGGGCTAGAGAAGCAACAGTGTTACTCGCCAAAGGACAAGTAAAAGAAGCTCTTGTTCATTACAAAGAACATGATCATCTGCATAACTTTGATACTCAAGCAGAGGCAAAAGAACGCTTAATCAAGCAATGGAATGATGTGCGTCACACTAATCCTGAGCAGACTCAACTGATTATGGCTTATACTAGAAGTGACGTTAAAGAATTAAATAAGTTAGCTAGGGAGCAAAAAGAGAAAGATGGAGAATTAGGTCAAAGTCATAATTTTGAAATGAGTAATGGCGAAAGACAATTTGCTAAAGGTGACAGGGTTTATTTCTTAAAGCGCGAAGATTCCTTAGGAGTAATTAATGGGACTTTGGGAACTATTGAGAAGATTGAGCATGAAAAAGGACAAATTCATATTAAGCTAGATAGTAATGATGCTCTGAGTAAAGAACAGAGGCAAGTTGTGGTCGATACTGAAGAATATAAACATCTAGATCATGGTTATGCAGCCACGGTGTATAAAGCTCAAGGAGTGAGTGTTGATCGTTCTTACTTGCTTACCTCAACGCATTACGATGCTCATTCATCTTACGTTGGTATGAGTAGGCACCGTCATAGCTGTGATTTATTTAGTAGCCGCGAGCAATTTGGCAGTGAGCAAGAATTAGTTCAAACACTGGCAAGAAATAAAATAAAGGATACAACATTAGATTATAAGAGTAATAACAACACAGATCATGAAACCAAAGTAGGTTCAGAGTACGCAGCCAGGCGTGATATTGAGCCAGACGCGCAGCTAGACTCATTACTAAGTTTGCATCAAAGATTTGAGAAGCATGCTCCATCTTACGAGCAGCAAATGAAAATAGTACTTAATGAAAAATTTGAGCAAGAAAAAGAGCAGTTTTGGGTGTACGCTAATAAATTCATTGCTAAGTTTCAAGCCTCAAAGCTAGAACTGGCTAGAAAAATTAATGAGAAATTAGTACCTGAACATGAAAGCCAAGCTTTGGCATACGTGCGGCAATTTAAAGCTTACAGTTATCATAAAGAAAAGCTAAAACCAGAAGAAAGGAGAGAGTTTGCTCTGCTCACTAAAGAGATGACGAGTTCAAAATTGATAATGAATCACATTAGTAGTAAAGAGCCAGAACTAGCCAAAAAAATCAAACAAACATTTAAAGAGCAAGAGCGTACTATAAAGTATGAAAGAAGCTATAGTAGGGGTTTTGGCTTTTAAAGAAAATAATAGAGATTGGGTTCTCTATATAAATGAAACAGAATGAGTAATAAAAGTGAAAGAGAATGAAGATAAACAAGAGCAAGGTGAGAAGGATAAAGATGTAGAGCAGCTCGAGATGTTAGCTTTTCATTTTACGCAGGTTTGTAAAAGATTGTCAGAGGATAGAGAGCATTGGGCTGAGACTGGCAAAGACTTAACCAAATCCGTTAACAACTTGAATGAAACACTGCAGAAATTTGCCCAGCTTGAGAAAAGGGTGGCAGAGCAAGTAGCAATTGTTATTAGCGAAGGAAGTTATAATGCAGCTAGAATTATTGCCTCCTCTACTGGTGAAAAAACTAAAGAAGTGCTTTCCCAGCAAATCAAAACTACTACAGATCATCTAAGCACAGTAATTAGAGAAGCCTGCAGCACTTTAACTGATTATAAATGGCAAGTAGAGGGCATAAAAAAATGGTTTTTGTTTGGCATAATTATGAGTAGCTTAGTTGGTAACATCCTAGCAGGAATTGGAGTTTATCACTTCCTTGGCAATATGCAGGACAGGAAAGCTATAGAAATTATCAAAGAAATTAGAGCCATGAAAAGAGAGGAAAAAACTCCTGCTTCTACTTCTAGAACTCGGACTAATAAGTAAAGTGCTAACCAAATTATTTAGTTTTTAAGCTGTTTTATTTTTGCTAATTCTAAGCCAGTCATCTGAGAGATTAGCTCAAGCCCGAGACCTTTTTAATCAAATTTGTCCACAAACTACCAATACTATAAAATAAATAGTTGTTGATATGTCAAGTATTTAGCTTGATTTAGAAAATGTCCACCCAGGGTATGTTACTACCATTTTTTGTCTATTAATTTAAATTGGGCTCAAAATATACAAATTAGACAACAATCATACAAAAATCATTTCACCATTGTTTGACTAGCGCTTAGCAACTTTTCTTGAAGAAAAATTAGTGTTGGAAACTGTACACTATCTTTCGTATACTTTGGGTGTACTTATATTATACTACTAAATACACAGGTGAAATTAATGTGTATCAAAATCTACTATTTGATCTGCCAATAAGCTGTATTCTTCATTATAGTCATTAGGATTATTTGTTTCCGTCGTGTTATCATCTGTTATAATAGATTCAACAGTATTTGATATGTTATTACTATCAACGTAAATTTTAGTTAATAGTACTTTTTTACTAGATACAATTCTGGCGATTTCTTTATGATTTGCTTGGTTATTTAGAATTATTAATACTTGCTCATTTTCATTGATATACTCTTTGTCCGTAAATAATCTGATATCACCTTTTGCTTTTAATTCTATAATTTTCTTTTCAATGTTTTTAAAACCATTAAGGCCTTCTGAATTAGATTTAACAAAACCCTTAGTGGCTGCATTCTCAAATTTTTTATCAACTTCGCCAAGTGTATCATTGAATTTAACATAATAAGACTTTATAGTTTTCTGACCATTCGTAAAATTTTCTGTGCTAAAAGCTTCAAAAACACCATTTTGACCATCTTTAAAAATAACTCCATCAATAACCCAACTAGCTACATCATTATCTTGTTTTAGTTCTATATTATTTGTCTTATTAGCTATACCTTTAGTTTTTACTTTATCTTTCTTTAAAAAATTTTGGCTATCTTTTGCCTCTATGATTTTTTCTTCTATCTTTGACCCTAATGATACTTGCTCTTCATATTTGAACCCACTTTCATTGAAAATTTCTGACAATTTATATTCTATCTCTTCAATTGACAAACCTTGTTTAATAAATTTTTTCAGAAGATTTTGACAATTATTTTCAATCACTTTATTGATAACTGAATTTAATAGATCTTTGACCCTAATTGTATTTTCAATATTATGTGAAGTTTTGAAAAACTCTGATGTCTTGTCAAGATATTCAGTATTTATTATTCTTAATAAAAATGGTAGCTCTTTGGATAATTTGTCATATCTACCTGTAAATAAATGTAATTTTATCAATTCTTCTGTAACTTTATTAATTAAACTAATATCAATAATGAACGTCTTCATCCTGTATTGTGAATTTTCAATTATGTTCATCAATTCATCTGTATAAATTTCAGTATTTTCTATTTCACCATATAAATACTTTAATTTAAAACTAGTAAAATCATACAAATCCCAAAGCTTATAATGTAATTTTCCTCTATCGATTTGTTGCAATTTTTTATGATCGTATCTGTTTATGTGTCTAGATTTTAATTCAAAATTTAAGAATTTTTTATCCTCTTCATTGGACAACAAAGATATAAAAGGCTGTAAATGATTTAACTTGATTTCAGAACTAATTATCTTATTTAATTTTTCCTCTATGATTATTATTTTAAATATGTTTTCATATATTGACTGGCAATTTCTATTTATTTCAGCTTGAGGTAATTTTTGTAGATGAGCAAAAGATTTTATGCAATAGCTCTTTAATTTTCTAAGTTCATTCACTGTAAGATTACTTCTTAGTTTTTCCTCAGCGTACAAATCATAGGCTATAGCTCTATCTAAATCATTAGCTAATTCTGTACTACTTATATTATTTAAAATTTTAATCTGAGTTTCTTTATTAATTCCTTTGATGTAATAATAAAATGTTTTAACAGTATTTAAACTTAAACCATTAAAATATTTATTTACGTATTTTTGATTAAAACTATCTAGAACATCATTGTATGTTTTCAATATTAAAGATCTACTTCCATAAGAATTGACTATATTCAAATATTTGGATACATTTAATAAGTCTTTTAAAGTTTTTTCTGATTGAGTGAAATTGCCACCAATAAACTGAATCAAACCAAGCAAATATTTATTTTGATAAGTTATTGTGAATAATTCTTCAGTATTAATATCTTTATTAATTTCATCAGCTTTAATTTCATCATTACAATCTTTTATTATCGATAATTTCTCTAATTCTATGGTATTGTGATACTTTAAATGTTCTAATATAAAAGCAAAACTTTCTGGGTATATTTTTTGAATAAAATTTAAAATTTGATCTAACTCTGTATAATCACGTACATATTTTAAACCTAAAGCTAATTTAGAAACAATTAATGGATGATGAGTATTATCATGTTTATTATTTAGTGATTTCAATTGATTTTTTAT
>JAKONF010000165.1 GCA_022702085.1 Rickettsiaceae bacterium
CTTCCATAAGAAGGCGGTAGTTATTTTGTACTATTTGCCTGAGATATAGATTTAGATTCTCTCTTACTTCACCAATTACTGCAACTTGTGAAGCAATGCCACCAATAATTTCATCTGATAGATCAATACCATCATTTTTAAATGATTCAATATTCTTAGATAGTGAAATTATAGCTCTTTGATCATTTATATCTAATTGTAGTTTATTAATTTGATATGCTAAAGTACGGTAAACAATACTTGATTGGTAATATTTTAACCCAAGTCTATCAGATAACAATTTACCAATAGATCCCTTTCCTACTGCTGAAGCTCCATCTAGAGCAATCATCAATCTATTTTTAGTATACATAAGATCTAATAAAAAATAATTTTGTATTATATTTTCATTTTAATTGCAAATTAATCTTGAAATCATAGCTCTTTCAAGCTACAAGTACTCTCAATTAAATAAGTAGTTCATTTAATTACCTATATTACTTAAATTATTCTATAGGGCGGTTAGCTCAGTTGGTTAGAGCATTACGTTGACATCGTAAAGGTCGGTGGTTCGAGTCCACTACCGCCCACCAAAATTAATCCATAGCTAATTTTGTTTAAAGCCTTCAAATAATTTTTAATACACATATCTAAAGTTTACTCATCAAAAATTAATACTTGTAATAAAGTCCAGAAATAATAAGATAAATAGTTTTCTGAATTTAAGAATATTAATTAATTTGACTTCTTTATAAAAAAAATTTATTAGTGTAATAATAATTTTAGGTTATGTTAATTAAAATCTCAAGTAGGTGGCTAGATATTAACTATGAACTATAATCCGAATTCAATTCAATCAAACATAACTACACACCTTAAAGATTTATCATCAAAATTAAATGATTTGATAAATGATTCATTTCAAGAATTAGCAGAAAAAATTGGTGATTGTATTTTTGATAATGAAATACTTCTAATCTCAGTAGATGATAAGGAAAGTGATACATATGCAAAATTAACTGATCAATATGCAAAGTGCATTGATGACATCATTATAAGTTCCTATATCTATAATTTAGAGAAATTCGATCTGGCAATGAATGAATACAAAAACCAAGTTATTAATATTGTAAATAGTAAAACTCATGTTTGAACTAATGTAATAAGTTTACAATTTATAATCCTTTACTCATTCCAGATTCACTACTAAGGTAAGTTAACTATTTAAAATTACCTTTCTTTACAAATATATTAATTTTATAATCCACTTGCTTATTTTGATTAAAATATGTTGTAACATTTAGTTAACAAAAATTGACCCATTTGCAATTTTTATTCAATATTCTTTTGTATACAATGACCGTGAACATTTACCATTATTAACCATTAAAATATGAAGTTATAGCCATAAAATAATTAAACCATAGGTATAATATTTAGAAATAGGATATTTTTTAACTTTGATATATTTTACAAATGTTATCTAGTAGATTTATAGCTTCCTCCTTAGGCCTCTGAAAACTATTTCTTCCCATAATTGAACCGTTTCCACCTCCCAGCTTGATTGCTTTTACTTCAGAATAAATATCATGCTCATCTTTGGTAATTCCACCTGAAAAAACTACCAATCTACGGCCATTAAAGCAACTTTGCACTATATGTCTTATTTGTTGCTCTAATGTTTGTACCATAATTGGCTTTTTTTCATCTTGATATACTTTACTAGCTTCAGTTTGTGCCACGTGGTTTGTAGGTGGCTTTACTTTTATTATGTGAGCGCCAAGCAAGGCTGCCATATGGGCGCCGTAAGCACAAATATCTATCGCAGTTTCTCCTTCTTTGGTTAAATCTCCACCACGCGGATATGACCAAATAACGGCAGCAAGTCCTGCACTTTTAGCTTCTGCAATGATCTCTCTAGCTTCTTCCATCATAGAAAAGGTGGAGGCCGATCCTGGGTAAATTGTCATGCCAATTGCTGCGCAACCAAGGCGCACAGCATCTCTGACCGAGCTAGTGATTGCCTGATCCGGAATAGATGATTTTGGCACCAACGAATTACTGCTATTTAACTTTAAAATTAGTGGTACTTGACCAGCAAAACTGTCAGCTCCCGCTTCTAAAAAGCCAAGAGGAGCCGCATAAGCATTAAGCCCTGCATCTATCGCTAATTTAAAATGATAATGCGGATCGTAGCTATCGCTATTTTTAGCAAAGCTACGAGCTGGTCCATGTTCAAATCCCTGGTCTACTGGCAAAATGACCATCTTACCAGTACCAGCTAGCTTGCCATGCATCAGAATTTGATGAATTTTGCTCTTGGTACCTGGGTTATCGCTTTCATAATTAGCGAGAATATTTTTAACAATTTGCGTAGTTTGCATCATATAATTTCTTTAATTTTATTTAATACTTCGTTTCCATGGTTGGCTACTGAAACATCTCGCCAAATATACGCAATTTTGCCTTCTTGATCAATTAAAAAGGTAGTTCTAGCAATGCCTGTATACTTGAAAACGCCAAGTATTGATTGCCTACCCCAAACGCCATATTGCTCAGCTGTATTACTTGCATTATCTGATACTAAGTCAAATTCAAGACAATGTTTTTCGCTAAATTTATTATGAGAATCTATATCATCTTTTGATATGCCAATGATCACCGCTTCTAATTTTTCAAATTCAGCTTTCAGTTTATTAAAATTATGTGCTTCTATTGTACAGCCTGGTGTATCATCTTTTGGATAAAAATAAAGTACTACAAACTTACCTTTCAGTTCAGATAATTTAACATAACCGCCTTTACTTTTTGGTAAGTTAAAATCGGGAGCTATATCGCCAATATCTAAATTTGTATCTGATGCACTCATAATTTCTCCATTTTTTAAGTTTTAATTAAATCTTTTTTCAGTCTTAGTTTATCGTTCTTGTTTAAAATTGTCCGGTAAACTTGAATATTTTCTAAGACTCGTTGAACGTAATTACGCGTCTCATAAAGTGGTATTGATTCAAGCCAGTTAATAATCTCACGGTAATTTTTCATAACCCGCGGATCGCCGTAAATTGGAAGCCACTTTTTAACCCGATTATTACCAGCATTATAACCAGCTATAGTAATAATATACGAGCCTTCGTTGATTTCTAATAGGTCTTTTAAATGATGAGTACCTAATTTTATATTATAGGTTGGATCTTTGGTTAATTTTGCTACGTTACATGAAATTTTAAGTTCTTTTGCGTTATCACAAGCTGTTCCCTTTGCTAATTGCATTAATCCCATAGCATTAGCAGTACTTATAGCATACTGATTAAACACTGATTCTTGCCGAATAATACCATAAGCAAAAGCTTGTTCAACTGGAATATTGTTCATATTATAAGGATCTGGAAAAGCAAAATCTTTGATAAATACATGATTCTGCGAAGCAGTTTTGGCAGCCTCAACTAAATAATAAGTATTTTTGTAAGCTTTAACTATTTCGATAACATGTAGCATTTCACCAGGATCCTTGATGTTGCCAAGTGCAGATTTTACATATAGTTGAGCCAGGTCTGGCTTGCCGTATTTAACCAATAACTTTGCTGCTCTGACCACATCATTTTTTTCTAGATTTTTTTGATGATGATGCTCTCTCTTCGGCATAGCAGGTAATATAATTTTTTCATCTCCCAGCTCGATTGCAGCTACCTGACCATAAAATGTATAGCTATATTGTTTAGCTTGCGTGTAAAATTTACGAGCATTTTCTTTATTATTAAGTTTCTCATAAGTACGCCCTAACCAATATTTCGCTCTAGCTAAACTAATAGGTTGCTTTACCATCTCATTTAGCTTTTGAAAATGAACCAAAGCTTTGGTTGGATTTCTTAGATACTCAAGAGCCAGCCAGCCAGCCATAAATTCTGCGTCACTAGCATCACTTGGATTATTAGCAAAATGCTTGGCGATAATGTTATATGCATCAAGGTAATTTTTATCTTTTATCAGTTCCCTAGCATAAAAAGCTTGCAGACGCCACCATTGATGACCATGTTTTGGGTCAGAAGGAATTTTATTAAATAACTTAATAATTCTTTTATTTGGTTCTTCTTTTTCCTTATATTTTAGATACCAGAATAGCAAACCTGAACTATAATTTTTTTCTGGAACTCTATTAAACAATTCATCTGCATTATTTTGTTTTTTAATAGCAGCTATTTGAGCTATTGCTGCTGCTTGAGCATTTTTAGGTAATAAATGGATTGATCTTTGAGCTTCAGCTACGTCCAAATACCATAGATGCTCATCAACTCTTCGAATATGATCTTGCTCAGTCAAATATTTCTTATATTTGCTATAGTATTCTTGCTCTTCCTGAACATTTTCAAAATCACCATAAACCCAGCCATGCTTGATAATTTTTATTGATTCTTGGTTTATTGGTCCTCTAAGCGCCTTGGCATAATGTTTACATCCTAAATCGGTCAACGGCTTATTTTTATCAAACCATTTTACAATCATACTTTGATCGGTATTTTCATCGATTAGTTGTTCAGCTTTTATTTTGAGTTTTTGAATTTGTGGCCATGTTGGGTTTTCATTGATAAATTTAATTACTTCCACAAAATTAACTTTTCCTTTCTTAGTACCCAAATACTTTTGGGATAGCACTAGTTTTAGCAATACTTTATCACCAATTTCTCTGCTGAGCCTCTCCCCTTGAGACCAATCTTGACTATTGAAATATTTGAACAATTCGGCTGTTTTTTCATTAGCTAAAACTAAGCAGCTATATAAATTTATTAAAACAATTGACAGTACGTAAAGTTTTCTCATAATTAACCTTTAAAACAAATAATAACTCATAATGAATAGAGCATTTCTTTTTCCTGGTCAAGGATCTCAAGTTATTGGTATGGGTAAAGATTTTTATGATAACTTCACTGTAGCTAAAGAGACATTCCAAAT
>JAKONF010000034.1 GCA_022702085.1 Rickettsiaceae bacterium
ATTTGGGAAAATATAATTTCTGCACAATAGAATTTTTTAAAGATGTTCTTAGCAAAGCTATATCCATTTGATCGTCGCTATGGAATAATGTTGCTTCTTGCGAATGAATAATGTTGTTTTCAATAGAGATATAGGAGCAATCATCAACAATATGAAGGCTTGAAAGAATAGTTTGATCATCTATAAATATTCCTGTACCAATCTGAATGTCATAATCTTTGTCTTTGTCTAAGTTTTGCAAAAAAGATCCATCATAAAAAGAGCTAGCGATTGCAGAATTAATTATAAAAATTAAAAATAATAGATATTGCATTTTTCATTATCAGCTTGACAATATTTTTAATCTACTGAGAATGAAAAAAATTAAAACTTTTAGGTAAGAAATGATATGGATTTCATAGAAAATTTTATAAATCGTGGTTATTTTCATCAAGCGACTGATCTGAATTCAATAACAGAACTTATGAAAAAGCAAAAAATAGCCGGTTACGTTGGTTTTGATTGTACAGCTTCATCTCTGCACGTTGGCAGCTTAATGCAAATCATGATTATGCGCCTCATGCAGCAATCTGGACATAAACCTATTATAATTATTGGCGGAGGTACTAGCAAAATAGGTGACCCAAGTGGCAAAGATGAAGCTAGAAAAATGATGTCTGCCGAAACCATGGCTGAAAATATTGAAGGAATAAAAAAATCATTAGCAAAATTCATCAAATTTGGTGATGGTCCTAGTGATGCCTTAATGATAAATAATGCCAAGTGGCTTGATAATATTGGTTACATAGATTTCCTTAGCGATTATGGTAGATTGTTCTCTGTAAATCGTATGCTATCTATGGATTCTGTTAAGCTACGATTAGAGCGCGAACAATCTCTTTCATTTTTAGAATTTAATTACATGTTACTCCAAGCTTATGATTTTCTCTTTCTTAATAAAAATTATGATTGTAGATTACAATTTGGTGGTAGCGACCAGTGGGGTAACATCGTTATGGGTACAGATTTGATTCGTAGAGTAGGTAAGGACGAAGCTTATGGTCTTACAACGCCATTACTGACTACAGCATCTGGAGCTAAAATGGGTAAATCTGTAGGTGGAGCTATATGGTTGAACGAGGATATGCTTTCTCCGTTTGATTATTTTCAATATTGGCGTAATTGTGAAGATTTAGACGTGATTAAGTTCGCCAAATTATATGCAGAATATAATAGCGAACAACTTGAAGAATTCAGTAAATTAGCACACACTGATATCAACGCTGCCAAAAAACAACTTGCCTATACTTTAACATTATTATGCCATGGTAAAGATGAAGCTGATTTAGCTAGTGAATCTGCTCGCCGGGTATTTGAAGAAGGAGCAATGGACGAGAATTTACCTACTTTCTTTTTAGACCAAAACATAGACAGAGCTCTAAGATTATTCGAGTTATTAGTTAAATTTGATTTATCACCTTCTAATTCTGAAGCGAAAAAACTAATTCGTGGTGGCGGCGTGAAGATTAATGATAATAAGGCAATGGATGAGAATTTTTTAATCGATGGTGATTTGATCAATAATGATAAGTTTATTAAATTATCAATTGGTAAAAAAAGACATGTACTAATTAAACAGAAAATTAGCTAGATTTAATTTTTAAAAAGTTCTTTATGGTAATATTGATAATGTTACTGTAGTGGATTACGTATAGAGCAATATAATATTAACAGATTGATTTAGTCTGAAGGTATTGCGTATTACAAAGCTGGTGGAGATGAGGGGAATCGAACCCCTGACCCTCTGCGTGCAAAGCAGATGCTCTACTACTGAGCTACATCCCCTAACGAACGGATGATAATATTTTACAATCGATCTGTTATATACGCTAGCTCCTATTTAGTCAATATTTTTTATAAAATTTAGCCAAACAATTCGGTAAACTTACTCTTAACTATTTGAATACACGTTGATTTGATAAAAGCTTAAGTTTGACACAACACGCTAAATTATCTAATATACCTCCTTCTATACAAGAATAAGTTGCCCTCTTTGAAAATTTGTATATATATAAAGTTCTATTTGTAGAAGAGCGTTATGGAATCAGATCAATTATATCTATTCAGAGATAAAAGGTTTTTACCATTATTTATAGTACAACTTTGTGGTTGTTTAAATGATAGTATTCTCAAAAATGCTTTAATAATTCTGATAACATATAAGCTTTCAAGTGATGTTGAAACTTCTGCGCAATCTCTAGTATTAATAGCTAATGCTATTTTCGTAATTCCATTTATAGTCTTTGCCAGTCTTGCTGGGCAATTGGCTGATAAGTATGAAAGAATACAAATAGTTAAGTTTATTAAAATATTTGAGATAGCTATAGTTCTCTTATCGGCTTATGGTTTCGTGCATAACAACTTGCCAATATTATTTAGTTCAATAGGACTGATGGGAGTACATTCTGCCCTTTTTGGTCCCATAAAATACAGCGTATTACCTGATCAACTAAAGAAAACTGAATTATTAGCTGCCAATGGCTTTGTTGAAGCTGGTACTTTTATTGCTATTCTAGTTGGTACAATGCTAGGTGGATTTTACAATACCAACAGCAGCTTTGTTATTTGTCTATCGCTTACAGTAAGCATAATAGGCTTTGCCAGCTCATTTTTTATGCCAAAATCTGGTAATTGCAATCCAAACATCAAGATAAATTTGAATATATTAAACGAAACTGCTGAGATGATGCGTTATGCTTACTCAAGAAAACAAGTATATCTGGCTATTCTTGGTATTTCTTGGTTTTGGTTTATAGGAGCGGCAATTCTTGCTCAAATTCCTTCGCTCACCAAAAATACTTTTGGTGCTGATGAGAATGTTGCCAACCTTTTTTTAGCAACTTTTTCAATAGGAGTTGGAGTTGGTTCATTTTGGTGCAATAAAATTTTTAATAATGAAATAACTACTAAATATGTTTTTGCAGCAGCACTTGGTATAAGTATATGCGGTATTGATTTATTTTTTGCTAGCCGCATCAGTGCTATTAGCTATGAGCCAGAACAGCTTAAAAGCATCTTCATATTTTTATCTAAAAAACATAACTGGCGTATTTTAATAGATCTGTTTTTTTTAGCAGCTATTGGTGGGTTATACATAGTTCCTCTGTTTGCTGTGATGCAATATTTTAGCTCAAGTGCGCACCGTAGTAGAGTAATTGCTGCTAATAATCTGATAAATTCAGTTTTTATGGCTGGTTCTACTATTATACTTTCAGTGTTTTTTAGTTTTGGCTATTCAATACCATTTGCCATTCTAATGATCAGTTTACTAAATATGGTAGTAGCTATATATATTTATCAGCTCATACCAGAAGCTACTATTTTACCTATAGGTTTAGTCCGTAAATCAGTGAAGTTTTTATTAGGTAAAATGTACAACATTGAAGTTAGGGGAGTTGAAAATTTTCATAAAGCTGGTGATAAAGTTGTAATCATTGCTAATCACTTATCGTATTTGGATTCAGCAATTTTAGCATTATATCTACCTGAAAAAGTAACTTTTGCCATTAATACTTCCTCAGCTCAATTATGGTGGGTAAAACCTTTCCTTAAATTTAATAAAACATTTCCAGTAGCTCCCGATAATGCCATGGCAATCAAGACTCTGATTTACATGGTAAGAAGAAATAAAAAAGTAGCTATTTTTCCAGAGGGCAGAATTAGCACGACTGGCTCACTTATGAAGATATATGAAGGGCCAGGTATGATTGCTGACAGAGCTGGGGCAGTGATCTTACCAGTGAGAATTGATGGGACGCAATTTACTCATTTTTCTAAGCTCAAGAATATTCTAAAAACTCATATATTTCCGCAAGTTACTCTAACTATTTTACCACCTGTCAAATTTACGCCGCCTGAGGGAATGGATTCGCGTCACCGCCGTAAATATATTAGTCAAGCGCTATATGACGTTATGGCCGATATGATGTTTGAAAGTTCAAACTATAAAACTACCCTATTTAATAGTTTGATTGAGGCTGCTAAGATTCATGGTTATGACAAACAAATAGTGCAAGATATCGATAATAATATTGCTAGCTACCGTAATATCTTGTTAAAAACCTTTATACTTGCTGATTTGCTTAAGAAAGAAACTAAATTCGGTGAGAATGTAGGCTTAATGCTACCTAATGCGGTAGGTACAGTTATTTCATTCTACGCTATGCAAGCCATTGGACGCGTACCTACTATGATTAACTTTACCTCAGGAGCGAGTAGTATCATTTCCGCTTGTAAAACGGCAGTAGTAAAAATACTTTATACTTCGCGCAAATTTATAGATAAAGCAGATCTCAGCCCTTTGGTAGAAAAGTTAGCAGAAGCAAATATAAGGGTAGTGTTTTTAGAAGACTTACGCCATAAAATAACTTTGTACACCAAAATTAAGGGTATGATAGGAAGTTTTTTCCCACGAACTTATTATAACATCATCTGCTCAAATCAACGAGCGACTATTCCAGCTGTAACTCTATTTACTTCAGGAACAGAAGGGCAACCTAAGGCAGTAGTATTATCACACCAAAATATCCAAGCAAATAAATGCCAAATATTCGC
>JAKONF010000026.1 GCA_022702085.1 Rickettsiaceae bacterium
ACTTTTTGGCTAATCAAGATGATGATTAAAATTCGTTATGCTTGCTTGATAAATATTGTGGCAAAAAGAGAAATTATTCCAGAGTTTATTCAAAATAATTGTCAATCTGAAAAAATTGCTAAGGCTACTTTGAAATTATTAGTTAATTCAAAAGCAGCTGAAGAACAAATAAAACAAGCTCACGATATTTTGCTTAAACTAGGACTACATTCAAAGAGCAGTCCTGCTAAAAATGCAGCAGATGAGATCATGAACTTAATCAATAATCTTGAAAAATAACATGAATTACCGTCATATTTACCATGCAGGAGTATTTGCAGATCTAATCAAACATATAACCTTAATTGCAATACTTGAGCAATTAAGCTGTAAAGATAAGCCATACGCTGTACTTGATGCTTTTGCGGGTACTGGCATTTACGATTTAAATTCAGAGCAAGCACTCAAAACTGACGAAAGCACTAGTGGCATAAAGAAATTATTAGCATATGCAGAAACTAATGTTATTGGTGAGATATCTTTATTACAAAAATATCTAAAAATAATAGAGCAGGTAGGGGGACCTAATATGTACCCAGGTTCACCTCTGGTAATTCATAAATACCTGAGACTGAGTGATCGCCTCATTGCTTCAGAATTGCATCCAGAAGATTTCCGTACTTTGAAAAAGTTTTTTTCTTTTAAGCCAATAAAACCCGCTGTTGCTGTTCATCATTTAGACGCGTATAATGCTATTAAAGCTTTTTTACCTTTCCCTGAAAAACGTGGCCTAGTATTTATCGATCCACCATTTGAAGTAAAAGATGAATTTGAAAAGATAATAAATGCGCTACAAATTATCTCTAAGCGAGCTGCAAATATAATTACTATGATTTGGTATCCAGTAAAAGATGAGCTACAAATTAAAAAATTTTATCAAAACTTCAAGAGTTTAAATTTTAAGGAAACATTGAAGATAGAATTTACTTTAAAAAAAGGTAGTAAAAACTTAGAAAAATGTGGATTATTAATAGTTAACCCACCTGATATTAAGCAAGCATTAGAACAAACTTTTCAATATTTAGCTAGTAAAGTTTATCAAGGGCAGGCTTATTTTGATATTCAAATACTCAAAAACACATAGACATTAAAGTTATTCTTTTTTAGCCTTATTATCATATGCTTCAATTTGACGGAATAATTGTTCAAGTTTTTGAACAATATATACTCGCAGGCCTTTAGCTTTCTTTTTAGTAGCTTGCTTGTATAGAACAATGTCTTTTTGAATACTTTGATGTTCTTCATGCATCTTGATAGTTAAAGCAGTTTTTTTACCACCCATTTGCTCTTCAATTTCATGAATTTTACTTTCTAAGTCATTGTAAACTATAGTTAATAATTCATTAAATTTCTTAGGTTTACGGTGATTTGCTTCATCAATATATTCTTTAAGCTCAAAAAGATTATTTTTAATAGTAGCATTGCTCTCAACGGCAAAAGCATTAAAATTAAAAATCAGCACTAAACATGATAATATTCTAAATTGCATAAGATATCCTAATTAAATTATATTATTTTGTTATAACATATGTAATGAGACTAGCAAATAAATTATACTAAAAATGAGCGTAAGTTGTTAATAAATCAAAATATTCTAATTCTTGGTTTTGTATTAATATTGGGTTGCTTAATATAATTCAAAAATTGACTAACAGAATCGATAATATCATCATGCTTGCTATTAGGGAAATTAGTTAATTCTTTTATTAGAATATTATTGAAGCTAGATTTTTGTGGAATTAGTGCTTGACCTGATTGAAACATCTGCACGCAAGCTGCAAAGCGAGTAATTTTATCTAATTTTGGTTTAAAACCTAGCGTATTATTAAAGCTCTCAAATTTTAAATCCTGTAATAGTTGCTGTCCGCTAGCTTTGTCTTCAATTAAAATAAATTTAGGCTTATATCTATTTGCCAGTGAGATAGCTGCTGACTTCAATTCTGGATAAGTTAGTTTTTGCCGCTTCATATCTACTAGATAATATTTTTTTTCTTTTATACCCCAAATAGTATTGACGCTATAATCAGCTGTTGCTGAAGTTTTAATTGCTGTATCCCAACTTTGTACATAATATTCAAAATAATCAGGTAATTGGTGATAAAAACTGATATTTTCTAAATTTAGCAAATTATAATTATTTTGTAGAGGTTCTTGTAAGTATTGCGCAGCGTAATTAAATGTACCGACTTCATATTCTAATTTACGCAGAGTTTCGGTTTTATCTCTTGATGGATGCAAATTTTGTCCATTAGAAAAAAGGTAGTTTTTATTATTGATTTGAAAATTGAGATCAGAACTTGCTTCTATAGGAATCTTCAGATGATGCCAATCATTATTGCTTAATAAATGTCCAGCTAGATCATCCTGATGTAAGCGTTGCATGACCAGTACAATACAACCACTATTTTTATCATTGAGGCGAGTTAAAAAAGTTTGTTCAAACCAATCAATAGTACGCCTGCGTAATTTAGTCGAGTTGATTTGTAATGGATTGTGTGGATCGTCAATGATAAGAAAATCTCCGCCTTCGCCAGTTGCTGATCCACCGACAGATGTGGCAAATCGGAAACCATTGGCAGAAGTAAGGAACTTACTCTTTTGATTATGTTTATTACTTAGTATTGTTCTAGGAAATAATCTTTTATACCAGTTAGAGAGCAAAACTTGCCGGCAATCTAGAGAATGCTTAATGCTAAGTATAGACGAGTAACTTGCAGCCATGATCCTAAGGGTCGGATTGTGGCCAAGTAGCCAGGCTGGCCAGGCAACACTTACGCAAATTGATTTTAAAGAGCGAGGAGGGATATTGATAATGAGCCTTTTAATTTCACCATTTCTGGCCGCTTCTAAATAATCAGCCATTAGGTCGATATGCCAATTATGTTCGTAACAAGTGCCAGGATTAACGCTATGAAATACTTTGCGGATAAAACTAGTAAAATCCTCTCTAAGCACTGCTTGCAATAAAGAATCATCATAAAAATTCTCAGCTAAAAATTTATTATTCATAAAAATCTTTGCTAATTATTTTACTTATAAAATCAGCGATAATCTTTTTGTCTTCTTCAACTATTGAATCTTGTGACGATTCATCCTTTATCTCTAATGATTTATCTATTTTAATCATCAAATTTACTAATTTTTCTATTATTTCAATAATAGTTTTTTTTTCTAAAATTAATATTTGCCAATCCTCTATCCCAATTTCTGTTTGTGATCTCATTTTTATTTCATTTAGATCTGCTTCCAACATAATTAACAGCTCAGCTATAAAGTGATTTATTTTCGGCAAATAAGTTTTATGTAAAGGTTGCTTTTGACTCTTTTTTAGCGATTTTGACCACATAATTCGTCTCCTTTAGCTATTGACTTTAAACCAACAAAAGCTCGTTTTTCATTAATAGTCATAAAATTGGCATCAGCAATTTTAGACCATAAATTCTCTCTTCTTTGGGTAAGAGCTGAGATACCTTCACGATCAAAGTCTATATGTATTTCCTCGCCATACTGATAAGAAAGCCAGTTGCTTAGAGCATCGGCTAATTTATCAAGTAGCGGCAAGAGCGTTTCTTCCCATAATCCAAGTCTTGCTTCTTGCATATTACTGTAAGTATTGTCGCCATTAATACCTAAAAGTTGAGGTGGAACGCCGAAAGCTAAAGCAATTTCCCTAGCTGCTGAATTTTTGGATTCAATAAAATCCATATCTTTAGGATTAATACTCATTTCTCGCCAATCAAGTCCACCTTCAAGTAACAAAGGTCTGCCAGAATTTGTGCTACCAGTAAATTTTTCGCTCAATTGTGCTTGCAAACGATCAAATTGTTCTTCAGATAAATAATTATTACTATCTTTAACAATCAAAGCACCAGAAGGCCTGGCACCATTTTTGAGTAAAGAATTATTCCATCTTGCTGCTTGATTATGTAGTTCGATTGGTAGACTTGCAGCACTTAAACAAGAAAGACCATAAATATGATCGTTAGGATTATAACTTTTCAAGTGCAAAACCTTACTCATTCTACTTACCCGATCGATAGGATAAATTCGGTGGTTACCATTTGCATTATATTTATAAGCTACTGGGTAGTTTTTATTCAAGATAATTTCAGTAGACTTAGATGAAAGTAGATAAATTTCGCTAGGTGGTTGATTATTTTGAGCTGTCGATAGTATATAAGCATTACCATAAAGCAATTTGTTAGCAATAACTTCTGCAAAAAAATCAGCTCCTGCTTTCTCAGCATTAGGTCTTTTAAGCAAATGATAGATAGGGTGATTTTTTATCACCTCATAGCTTGTGCCTCTATTTTTCATCACTAACCACGGTACATGACTTGCTGATTGAGCTATAAGATTAACGCAGCGATAGACAATAACATTTTTATGATAAGATTCTATTCCTGCTTTCTCTTCATAATTTTGGTCAAAAGCTGGATAATCATAAAAATTGTACGATTTATTATTGGAGTTACGTTTAAAAATTTTTTTAAAATAATTGCTGATCATTAACAGATTTCTCCTTAAAAAAATTAATTTATAACATCAGCAATGCAAATCACTAAGCTGACCATCTTATTCAATTTAGCTAGATCTTTAAGTCAGCAAGATAAGTTTTGCAAAGTTGAGGTTTTTAGCATAAAATAATAAATATATAAATCATAAGATTAATCATTCATGTCACCACAATTACTTGAACTCTTATTTCTTGCTGGTATTGCCTTTATTGTTATCAATAAATTGATTGCAACTCTCGGAACTACTGATCCTAACAATACGAGAACTGGTAAATCATTTTTCGGTGAGAAAGGTCAGATGAAAGATGTAACTCCGCTTTATGATTCAAAAGGAGATAATAAGACAACATTGAATTCTATGGATCAAATGAAAGATTATTTAGCAGAAGACAATGAAAATTTAAGAAATGCTATAGGTGAAATAGAACAAAAATCGCCAAGTTTTAAAATAACTAATTTTATTAGAAATAGTAAAAATGCCTTTCAAATGATCTTGGAGAGCGCAAACAGCACTTCTTCTGATTTATCAGAGTTGGTAGATAAAAGATATATCGACAAAATGCGTGAACTAGCGCCTAGTTATGGTGATTTCATCAATGGTATAAACAATTTGGAAGCCAAAATCTCTGAAGCTTATTCATTTGGTAATAGTTTATTTATTAAGGTTTTATTTTCTGGCAAGAACATAACTCAAAACTGCCAAAATTTAAAAGAAGAATGGACTTTTAGCAAAAACCTACTGCAAAACTCACCTATTTGGTATTTAAATAATATCGATAAAATTTAATGCAAAATTGTATATTATTACTGATAAGGTTTTATCAATATTTTATATCACCGTTGTTGGGGCAAAATTGTAAGTTCCATCCGTCGTGTTCATCTTATGCCAAGCAAGCTGTAATTAAATATGGTTCTCTGAAAGGTAGCTATTTAAGCTTTAAAAGAATAGTCAAATGCCAACCTTTTTGCGAAGGTGGAGACGATCCAGTAACTTAAACAAATTCACTTGAATAATTCATTAAATTTTTTACTGAAATTTTTATTAAAAATAATCAACTAGCTGCTTGTTAATTTGATATATTCTGTGTAAATTTGGCTAGCAATCTTGACTATTATAAACTTTATTATCCATATAGATGGGTCAGCTATAGATGAAAGGCCATGAGCTAATTAAATCACATTTAGCAGAAGCACCAACAGGGCCTGGTGTTTATCGCATGCTTAATGAGCATCTGCAAATTATTTATATTGGCAAAGCCAAAAATCTAAAGCGTAGATTAAGTAGTTATGCTCGTAAAGATTTAAGAGGTAAAGTAAACAGAATGATCTGGCTTACTTGTTACCTTGAATATAGTATCACTAGCTCTGAAGCTGAGGCATTGTTACTAGAAGCACAACTAATAAAAAAACATCAACCAAAATTCAATATTTTACTCAAAGACGACAAGTCATTTCCTTATATTAAATTAAGGTTAGATCATGATTACCCACAATTAATAAAGTACCGCGGCAAAAATTTTACTGGTGGTAAATTTTTTGGTCCATTTGCTTCTGCTTATCAGGTTGATCTGACTATTGCCCAATTACAAAAGATTTTTAAATTACGTCCATGCAGTGATAGCTATTTTGAATCACGCCAGCGTCCTTGCTTGCAATATCAAATAGGAAAATGTTATGGGCCATGTGTAGGGAAAATAAGTAAAGAAAATTATACTGACCTGACTAAACAAGTTGAAGCATTTTTATCAGGTAAAACAAATGAACTACAAGAAAATTTAGCCAGCAAAATGCAAATCTTAAGCGACAATATGCAGTTTGAGGAAGCTGCACAAATAAGAGACAGAATCAAAGCACTAAGTTATATACAACTTAAATCAGGAATTGTTGGAGCTGATTTGAAAGATGCTGACGTTATTGCTGTAGTAAAGGAGAATAATTATTACTGCATTCAAGCGTTTTTATATAGGGCTGGTAGTAGTTTGGGTAATAAAGCTTACTTTCCAATTCATACTGAAGAAAGCAATGAAGCTGAAGTATTATCTTCATTTCTTGGACAATTTTATCAAACACGTTCTCCCGCTAAAGAGATATTACTAAATCATGAAATTGAAGGAACTGAGGTAATAACTGAAGCCATTAAACAATTACATGGCTATAAAGTTAGTATTTTAATACCAAAAAGAGGTGGTAAGCTTAAGTTATTACAAAACGCTGAAGAAAATGCGGTACTTGCTCTCAAACAACATTTAAAAAATTCTACTAAAAACTATAATACGCTTAAAGAGGTTAAACATCTATTTGATTTAGTAGAAATTCCTGAACGCATTGAAGTTTATGATAACAGCCATATTATGGGTGCTTTTGCGGTAGGAGGCATGATAGTAGCTACGCCATTTGGTTTTGATAAAAAGGAATATAGGTTGTATACTATTAAGCAATCTGAGCAGAATTCAGGACCAATTGTTGGTGATGATTACGCTATGCTTAGGCAAGTTCTAACTCGCAGATTTTTAAGATTACAAAAAGAACCTGAAAAAGCACCAGGTCTTATGATTATTGATGGTGGTAAGGGCCATATGGGCATAGTTAAGCAGGTAATGGAGGAGTACGGAATTACGGTGCCTTTCGTTTGTATGTCTAAAGGTGTAGATAGAAATGCAGGCAGGGAGCAGTTTCATATTCCAGGACGCGAAGTCTTTACCCTTGATAAAGGCCAGAATGTCATGAAATATCTCCAAATATTACGCGATGAAGTGCATAATTATGCAATAAAAGGACATCGTCATAAACGCTCTAAAGCAATTAAAATATCAAGTTTGGATGATATTAAAGGAATTGGCAAAAAACGTAAAAGTGCATTATTAAATTATTTTGGTTCATTTCAGTCAATAGTTGAGGCAAGCGCCGAAGATTTAACCAAGGCTGAAGGAATTAACAAAAATTTAGCTGATAATATTTACGCAGTTTTACATCCAGATAAAATAGCAAATAATGAGAGCAAAATTAGAAATCCTAGCTTACTTGGTGACTAATTGCTTTTCAAATATCACAATAATTAAATATGAAATAACAGCAAAAAAACAAATGTAGAAAATAGGAAAAAGCATTAAATTATATTTCTCCATCATTTTAGCGCAAATAAAATTAGCACTACCAGACATTAACATCGAACCAATATTATGACCAAAACTAACACCACGGTAGCGTTCATTAGGTCTAAAGCCTTTGATAATTAAGCCATGAGCCAAGGCATTGAAAGGGGCAACAGAAGCCGCAAGTAATAAGCAGCTAATAATAACTAGATTTACTATAGTTAATTTTATAGCAACTATGATAGCTAAGCAAAATAAGATTGTAGCTACCAGACTTACTTGAATGACGATTAAGTTACCAAAGCGGTCAGCTGCAAGGCCTGCTAGAGGCATCGAAAGTCCAAAGCATAACACTAATAATATAGAAATTGAGCTGATAACTTGTTTGATCTGAGGTAATACTATCGGCAAATATTGCTTCATAAATAAAATAGAAACTTGGTAAGTGACGCCAAAGCCGCCAGCTAAAAAGATAATCAGTAATATAATTCGCCATTTCTGAATTAACAACTGATACAAATTTTGATTATTTGAGAATTTAGATTTTTTGAAATCAGGAGTTTCATCCAATTTATTACGATAATATATAGTGATCAATGATAATGGTAAGCTTAATACAAATGGT
>JAKONF010000059.1 GCA_022702085.1 Rickettsiaceae bacterium
CAGGAACTGGTGATATACATCTAAGCATTATTGAAAACTATCAAATAGATGGCGTCTTTATTATAACAACTCCGCAAAAGATTTCTCAAATAGATGTCCAAAAAGCTATTAATCTTTATCAAAAATTTGGTATAAGTATTTTAGGAATTATTGAAAATATGAGCTATTACCTTGATGTAAAATCAGGGCATAACATTGAAATTTTTGACGGTAATAGCGGTGAATCGCTAGCAGCTCTCTACAGTATACCATTGGTTGCTAAATTACCAATTTCTATGGAATTAGCGAAAGCTTGTGATGAAGGAAAGAATTTGAGTAATATTATGCAGCTACCATTGGCTAAATTTTTAATTTAAATATAGGTTATACTAATCTTTGCTGATAAAATCAGTTACAGATTCAAAATTCAATTTGCCTTTAATACCAGTACTATTTTGATTAAGCAGATATATATCTGAAATAGTTGATTGTAAGTTTTTGTCAATTCTATTTTTAAACCTTACAGCTAAATCAAAATTTTCTACAAAATCCTGATCTTTTAAAGTTACCAAACCATCAAATTGAACATCACCAAATTCAGATAAAGATGTTTCAATAATAAATCTAATAGTATTTTTACTGATGCGTTTAAAAAAGATTTGTTTTTCTTCAATTTCTTGATTTTTAGGAAATGGTAAAAACGTTTGTTGCCAATAATTATGCTCATCTTTAATTGCTGGATAGAGATTATTTTTTATGTTAATCAACTCATTTTTTAAATCTCTAATCACTTCTTTTTCATGAATGGTCTTGGGCGTTATCTTTTTACTTTCCTCATTAGGACGAGAATTAGCTTCAGACAAATTTACGGAACTCAATTTTTTGCTATTCTGCCTATAGTCAGCTGAGTTGACTTGTTGTTGCAACTGAACTGCATTTTTACCATTAGGATTAAATGGTTGTAGTTCATTAAAATTGTTTTTATCGTTGAAGGTAGCCGCCAAAACTTCAGATTTAACATTAAATGTAGAAGATGGAGTAGGAGACTGCATTAATTGTTTAGAAATAAAATTATTAGAATGTTCATTTTTCAAAGCTGATTGCATAAATTCTATGTCATCTGAACTGAAAAATAAAGAATTCAAACTATTCCAATTAATGTTAAGTTTAAATAATAAACTTTCTACTATAGTTTTAAATGGCGAATTATCGACGTTTATGTTGTTAAGAGACTTTATTTCTAAAATGAAGCGGCTACCTAATGACATATTGGTAGCTGGTATTTTGATCATACCAAAAGATGTTTTTATAGTCTGCTGCTGATTCTTCTCTTCAACAATTTCAGCTGTTACTTGATAAGGATTGACGCTTTTAATATCTTCTTGTTTAAGTATTTTAAATTCCATTTTAGTATTTTGCTGAGCATTTTCAAACAACTTAAATAACAAAGATTCTTTATTTAGATTAACTAGATTTAAATAACTTAGATTACCATTAATTGTTTTCGCAATATTTGTATTATTGTTGATACTGACTTCTATTGGCGAGCCAAATTTATTAGCACTTGAGTTAGGAGACGAGTTTACAAAAAAGCTTAATGAGATCTGTGATGTTTTTTCATTTCTTACATCATTAACTGAAACTAGTTGAGTTGACAACTTGCCATTTTCTAGAATATTTTTGAGAACTATTTGATCATTTTTATTCAAGCCAAATAAATTGGGTAATGAAAATTTACCTAAATTTGTAGTAAAAATAGCATCTCCTTCTTCAGTCAATTCTACAACACTACCTTTTAAAGTCGATGCTGATTGCAATTGCCGCATCAAATCTGTTAGAGTCTTGTCAGTGTTTTGTTTGACATCTAATTTTAATAGCATGGTTTTTATACCAGTTGAAGAAACTTCACCCATCTATGCAAGCTCAAATTTAAATGATTCAAAATAAATATATTATCAGATTATCTTTTATTGGGCTATTTCTCAATATTATATTTAATATAATTGTATATAGATATTTTATAATTGAGAAAATAATCCTTAAAGAAGTAATAAACCAAAATAATAGGATTGCTGAAATATACAAACAAAAAATATGGAACAAAAATTTAGCCGCAGTTGCTAAGCTTAAAAACAATGATTACAAAAATTTGCTGTTAGATCAAGATTTTATCAACTTTGCTAATGACTCAGCTGGATTTTTCGAAAATACAGATTCTCATATTGTATTGTTTGATGGCCGCAAGAACAAATATATGGTGAGTAGTAATTTGACTATTATCCCATATGAAAATTATGATAATGATAATATCTATGAAATATTACTAAATCAAATAGATCATTACTTTTTAAAAGAATATTTGCCAGTAGATATTTTGCAAACTTCTTTTCTAGGCAAGACTAATCACGTTCTGTTTTCTAAAACAATAATTAATCCTGAAAAAAATTCTTCTAGAGCATCTTTTGTTAGTAGTTATATTCCGATAATTGATAACAATTATAATGGTTTTCTTGTTGAAGGCTTAATCGAGATCAACACTGATATTACTGAGCAGTGGAATAATATCTCATACTTACAAAAACGCGTCTTTATTACTTTTTTGATTATATTTATTATTTTCTTCATCATTGTAATTTATAACACTAGCTACGCACAGAGAATTATAAATAAACAATTTGAAGCTAATAGGGAACTTGCTCAAGCAAAATTTATAGCTGAAAGCGAAAGCCACGCCAAAACAGAATTTCTAGCAAATGTTAGTCATGAACTTCGTACACCATTAAATGCAGTAATTGGCTTTTCTGAAATTATGCTTACCGAGACCCAAGGTAAAATAGAAAATAATCAATATAAAGTTTATATCCAGGACATTAATAATTCTGGTAAACATCTCCTCAGTGTTATCAATGATATTTTGGATTATTCAAAGGCTTCTGCTGATAAATTAAAAGTTGAATTAATTGAATTAGATTTAAATAAATTAGCAGTTTCTAGTATGCGTTTTGTCAAGCCCAGAGCAGATGAAGCAAAAGTTCAGTTGCTAGAGAATTTACCTAAAGAACACATAATAATCATGGCTGATCCTAAAAGACTTAAGCAAGCATTATTGAATTTATTATCAAATTCGGTTAAATTTACGCCAGAGAATGGTTCAGTAACGATGCTATTAGAAATTGATAGACTTGAAAAAATTGTTTATATTAAGGTCATCGATACTGGCATTGGCATGAATGAAAAAGATATACCCAAAGCACTTTCTACATTTGGTCAAATCGATAATAAACTTAGCCGTAAATATGAAGGAACAGGTCTTGGCTTACCACTTACTAAAAAATTAATAGAGCTGATGAATGGCAAATTTGACCTACAAAGTACCGTTGGAGTAGGTACAACAGTTATCATTACTTTTAAATATATTGACCTTATAGAAATTTAATTATTGCGTTTAATATGATAATTAAGCAAAAAAATGTGGATTACTTTCTGTTTTTTTGTATTATCAGTGCGTAGCAACATATTGTTTACTAAATCAATTTATAATTTATGAAATTTATAATATTATTACTAAGTTTTTTCTTATCCTACGGCATAGCAATTGTGGCTGCTGACCAAAAAATAGTGAGTAAAAAGCTAAATTTTAAGGACGCAGACGAAGATATAGACAGAATTGAGATGCTAACCAAACAAGTACAAAACAATTTAAACAGAATTGAAGAACTTGAGCAAAAACTTTCGGTGATGCAAAATCAAATGCAAAAAGGTGAGGATTCAGCAAGAATTACTGATGAAAGCCAGCAAAACTCAATGAATGATGATATTTTTGAAGTGCCTATGCTATCACCTGTGCTGATTGAGGAGGAAAAAATAGCTGAGCTAAGGAGAGATGGTAGCGAAAAACAAAGTAATGAGAAACAAGCTTATGATCTAGCTATTATCTCACTAAAAGATGCTAAATCCGATAAAAACAAGCTAGCTGCTTCTGAACAAAAATTTGCCGATTTTATCAAAAATTTTCCCAAAAGTTCTAAACAAAGTAATGCTTACTTTTGGCATGGTGAAACTTTTTTTAGGCGTAATATTTATGATCAAGCAGCTATCAGTTTTCTAAAAGGATATAAGCAATTTCCGAAAGGTGAAAAAGCTAGTGATTCACTATTGAAGTTAGCATTATCTTTAGGCTATCTAAAGAAGAAAAATGATGCTTGCGGGATGCTCGCTAAACTAGAAGCAGAATTTCCAAATCGTCCAGTAGATTCGCTTAAAAAAACCAAAGAAGCTAAAGCTGAATTTAATTGCCAAGTAAAACCAAAATCATGATTAGCTAGAATTTTCAAGGAATAATTTAAATGTCGGACATTTTAGAAGAAGTACTACGGGATCATAGTGATGAAAAGAAGCTATATTACTTCAAAAAAATTTTACCTGTAATACTTAGCTTTACAGTGATAATAATAGCTTTTATGTTATATAATAACTGGTATAAAGATCGTAAATTGTCAGAACAAATGCAATTTAGTGATAAATTTTTAAAAATTTTAGCGCGTAACCCAGAAATCGATAATAATGCATATAGTGATTTAAGTGATATTTCTTTGAGAACAGAAAGTAACGTCACAAAGTTGGTAAATTTAAAGCAAGTTAACATTCAGATAAAAGATCGCAATTATAAGCAAGCAAAAATTCTACTTGAAAAAATTATTTTTGGTGGCAATCAAGATGAAATGACTAAA
>JAKONF010000088.1 GCA_022702085.1 Rickettsiaceae bacterium
CATCTTAATGGCTTTTAGCACAAAAACTCCACAAATTTTAGAAATAGCAGAACTTTACGCTCAAAATAAATATGTGGCCATAATTCCCAAAGTAATTGCAATATTGGCAGATAAAAAAGTATTTGCACTGGTAATTGAAGGCGGAGCTAATTTAATTAAAAGCAAGTTTTCACCTGTAAAACAGAATGAAGTGCAACAACAAGTAAAACATATTATCGGCAATGACATAAATAAACATCTTAGCAATAATAAATTTGATTATCAAAGTGGTAAACAACCCAAACAAAAAACTAGAACAATATAATATTTTGCTCCATAACACTCAGCAAAGATATGGCAGGATAGCAAAATTTTTTCATTGGTTGATTGCCATTTTAATTATCTGTATGTTAATTGCAGGATTTACTATGATCAATATGCAAGCGAATCTACAAAAATGGCAGATCTATAGTATACATAAAGCTACTGGATTAGTAGTATTGATCCTAGTATTTTTGAGATTTATATGGCGCGCAATAAACATTAAAGTAGATTATGCTGCTAATATACCTAATTGGATGAGATTATTAGCCAATATTAGTCACAAACTATTGTATATGATGATGTTTGCTATGCCCATAAGCGGAATAGGTATGAGCTTATTTGCCAAGCATGAAATCAGTTTTTATGGGTTATTTATCATAAAACCCTTTGAGCCAAATTTTCTGTTAGCAAAATTCTTAGCGTCTATTCACTTCTACAGTGCAATATTACTAGTATTTTTGATCTCCATTCATATTGCAGCAGCTCTATTTCATCATTTCATTCTTAAAGATAATACTTTACGTAAGATAACTAGTGATTAATGGAGAAACTAATTATCAAATGTTATATATTTTGCAGGATCAACGTAAGTTTTGCCTTTTTTCATTGCTAGATAAAGTTGCGGTATATCAACTTCACCAGATGAACCAACATAACCTATAGCCTCACCTCGTTTGATTTCTTCACCTTTTTTATGGACCAACTCTTCCATATGTGCATAGGCTATATGAATATCTAATTTATCAGCTTTAACGATTATTAAATTACCAAACTTCGGATGCGCTCCTGAAAAAACAATTTTACCATTACAAATAGAATTAATTTTTGTACCTTTTTGGGCGGCTATATTAATGCCGTTGCTTTTGTGATTGGTATTTTGTCCTTCGAAATCAGCTATTATCCTACCCGTTAGAGGCTTATCAAATTCAACTTCTTTAAGAGGTAATAAATTGCTCTGTGGCTTGTTTATTTCCTTTTGATCTATAGTAGATTTAGTAGCAGGTAATTTTGTATTTTTGATTTTAATGATCTGTGATTCATCGAGTTCGTAAGGTAAGCTCAATTGATTAAATGATGTAATTTCCTCTACTGATTTATCATATTTTTGAGCAATATCTTCTATAGTTTCGCCAGATTGTACTTCGTGATAAGTGATTTGATCGCGTACTAAAAGAGCATCTGGCAGTACTTTTTCTTCATTATTTTTTTTAACAGGAGATACTGGCTTTTTTTCATGCAAAATACCGCGAGTATTATCGTAATCCTTATCTTCTTTGACGATAGGTCTACTAGTAACTTTTTGCTCTAAATCAGCATTAGTTTTTATTTTTGTAGAATGCGTAGTAATTGATGATTTTTTAGCACGATTATCGGATATTGCTGCTTTATGATGGTATTTTATCTCAGCAGGAGATTGAGGAACGCAAGCTGACAATATAGATGATAGAGCTATTGAAAAAACTATTTTATACATAAAAATATTACAAATTTTCACTGATTTTATTATGAAAAAAATTAACTGCAAGCTATAATTTAACAAATATAATAAATACGTAATTATTTCATGAAAACCATTACCATTGCCATTGCTAGTGATCATTCAGGTCATTTACTGAAAACTAAAATCATTGAATATTTTATAAAAAAAGATGAATTTAAAATTACCGACCTTGGTACCAATAATGATGAGGTAGTTGACTACCCTGATTATGCCAAGTTAGTAGTCGATAATTTACTCGAAGATATTACTCATTTCGGCATTCTTATTTGCGGTACAGGTATTGGCATGTCTATTGCTGCTAATCGTAGTTCAGGAATTAGAGCAGCTCTGTGCCTTGATTTATTTATGGCTGAACGCGCAAGGTCGCATAATGATGCCAACATATTGGTTTTAGCTTCAAAAATAACTGATTACGATTTAGCTATTCAAATTGTTGATGAATTCTTTAGCACCAATTTTGATGGTGGTAGACATTCCGCGCGCTTAGCTAAAATCACCTGATTATTTAATTTACGAAAGCCAAAATTAAAGATTGCTTTTTAAGGTGATATTTATTAAATATATCTATATACTATAATGACTTGGCTAGGTAGCAAAGTGGGAATGCCGTGGACTGCAAATCCTCAATGAGCCGGTTCGATTCCGGCCCTGGCCTCCAGTTATTTTGATTGTTTAAAGTATTATTCGCATGAAATCTCTAAATTATGTTGAGCAATATTTGGAGATGATGCAAGCAGAAAGAGCCTTAGCACGAAATTCTCGAATAAGTTACTTGCGTGATCTAAAAGATTTTGATCAATTTATTCATAAAAATGTTTTAGCGGAATTGGCAATTAATAACCAAAATATCGGTCAATTCATTACTTACTTAGCAGAAGCTGATATTGCTCCTAGAAGTATCAATCGTAAAATTTCCACTATTAAGAGTTATTATGAATTTTTGATAAGTGAAAATCATTTGAAACTCAATCCTGCTTTATCTGTAGATTTACCAAAATATTCCTCTAAACTACCTGAAATTTTATCTATAAGTGATATCAAAACTTTATTTGAATATTGTTCAAGTGATAAATCAATTGAAGGAATTCGCTTTAAAGCGATGCTGTATTTGTTATATGCTAGTGGCATGCGAGTTTCAGAATTAGTTAGTTTAAAACTTAATGATATATTAATCAACCAAGTAGCTGGCGAGGTGAATAAAGTTTTTTCAATTAAAGGTAAAGGTAACAAGGAGAGAATGATTGTTATTAATCAAGCAGCTATTGATAGTTTAACCTATTACCTTGATGTTAGAAAAGATTTTATTATTCTAAATAATACAAATGCTAAGCTGTATCTTTTTCCATCAAGCGCAAAGCAGGGATATATGACTAGGCAAAATTTTGCTATATTACTAAAAAACGCTGCGATGAATGCAGGCCTCGATCCCAAGCAGATATCTCCTCATACCTTACGTCATAGCTTTGCTAGTCATTTATTGGAAGGTGGAGCAGATTTGAGAGTTATTCAAGAGTTACTCGGCCATGCTGATATCAGCACCACTCAAATCTACACTCACGTTCAAACTGGTCATTTAAGAAAAACTATTGAAAAATTTCATCCTTTAAGTAATAAAAAATTTTGAATCAGGAATTTCTAGAATTTGTTTGTATTTTACGCCTGATTGGCTGCGTAGGAGAACTCATCTTAATATCTATTAAATTTGATTCTAATTTTTTTTGATTATCTGACAATTGGTTATTTTTATATTTCATATTGACAGCAGACTCTTTCGCAAATTCATTAGCTATTCTGGCCTCTGCCAGTTGTTTGTCATTTACTGGTGAGTCTTTACCTTTAATCTTATTACCAGAAGCAGATTTCTCAATTATAGATACTAAATTTTTCATTCTACTCTTAGGAATTCCTGCTTTATTTTCACTTTTGGTACCATAACAACCAATAGTTCCTCCTCCTGCACTGATACTACCAGCTTGTTGAGCAGTATGTCCATTTTTTAACAATTCGCGGTCAATATCTCTAATATCTACCTTAAGCTCAGCAGCAACAACGTGTGCTGTTTGATCATGCATACTAAGTCCTGTGCGAT
>JAKONF010000104.1 GCA_022702085.1 Rickettsiaceae bacterium
AGATTATTACCGTAAGTCAACAAAATGAGCAACAAAACTATGAAATAGAAACTTTAAAAACTGAATTGAGAAAATTAGAAATAATGTTAATTAAAGACACTCCAATCCGTGAAGCATTAGCAACTAAAGTTAAAGAAACAAATCTTAAAAACAGAGAATTAATTACCGAAAATCAAAAGTTAAAAGATAAAGCTATTGAATTGGAAGAAGTGCTTAAAAATATTAATTCGATTCATGATCCATTACCAGAAATCAAGCAAAAAAAACTTGAAGATGAAACCTCAGCATTACGAGTTCAGCTGTACAAATTAGTTGAACAGATTCATGACATACAAAAATTTTTATTTAAAACAGATCCCAATTATGAAGAAGTGGTGGCCGTTGATGGTTCAACAATCATTGTTCAACCAACAGGAGAATGTGGTTATTAAAAAGGTGATATATGAAGCCAATTACATAGAAAAAGTTTTAAATTTGAAACTTTTTCTATGTTGGGAAGTCAGTCCATATTTCTCTATAGCTGTTTTATGTTCTTTAGTACCATAACCTGAATTTTTATGCCATAAATATTCAGGAAATTGCATAGCTAAATCCTTCATCAATCTATCTCGATATACTTTGGCAATAATTGAAGCTGCAGCGATAGAAATTGATAAATTGTCGCCTTTAATTATGCTTTTAAATCTACTATCTGTGAATCTCATATTACCATCAACAAGCACTATATCTAGAATTTTACTAAGCCCAGCAGCAGCAAGATAACAAGCTTTAATAGTTGCCTGCAAAATATTGATTTGATCAATTTCAGCAGCTTCCACAATTCCTACCGCCCAGATATGGTTTCGCGTTATTAACTCGAATAACTCTTCTCTTTTTGTCATTGACAATTTTTTTGAATCATCAATGCCGCTAGGTACGTTATTTCTGTCGATTATCACTGCGCCGGCAACTACTGGACCAGCAAAAGGTCCCCTACCAGCTTCATCTATACCTGCAATTATTCTATTATTATAACTGTCTTCAATAGCAAAATCTGGCATTATTTACCTCATTAGATTTACTTGCGCGAGAATTGCAGCAACCGCTGTTTCGCAGCGTAAGATATTATTGCCTAGGCTAACCGAATAGGCATTTGGCCAAAGACTCATCATTTTAATTTCAGGAATAGTAAAGCCACCCTCTGGCCCTACTATTAAAGCTATATTTGATGAAGATAAATCTAGATCCTTTATTGAAATTTTTGCTTCCTGTTCATTAGCATATATTATATTAGTAAAATTTCCTTGGCTATTGAATTGATTTAACGGCGTCACTTCAGCAAGCTCCGGAACAGAAAAACGTTCAGATTGCTCTACTGCTTCGATTATGCATCTATATATTCGCGCTTGATTTATATTATGTAGCGAGCATCTTTCACTAACGACCGGGATAATTTTGCTCACGCCCAATTGCACAGCCATTTTTATGGCTTCAATGAAGCGATCATTTTTTATCAATGACAAACCCAAAGTCAAGGGAAGCTCTATATTTGGCTCGCGTATTCTTTCACCAATTGTGAATACCACCTGATGTCTAGCAATATCTACCACTCTAGCAGTGAATTCTCCTGCTTGATTGAATATTCTAATCTGTTCATTTAACCTAATGCGTAACACATTCCTCAAATAGTGAGCATTATCACCTTCAAATGTTAAATTATCCGTTCTATTTAACGATGAAATGGTATATATTCTATTTAGACTAGAAAATTTCATAATGGATGATAATTTAAATGAGCAAACGAGCAGATTTCAAAGATAATACGTTGCCTAATGAGAAAAATCTAGCTAAACCTCATTCATCAGAATCTTTAGCTATTGATTCACTTGAGTCCTTTCAAATAGAGGAGAAAGATCCTACAATTTTTGGTGATTGGCAGCATAAAGGTAAAGTCACAGATTTTTAATTTTTCACCCTATATAAGTGATATCCTGTTTTCATGAGATATTTTTTAATAATTTTCCTCAGTATTATATTTACTCTTCTTACTAATATATTTTCAGTTAATACATCTAACAAATATTTCGCTGCTGTTTTTATTTTACTAGCCTCATATGAAATATTATTGAGATCTAATGTACTAAAATTATTAGCTAATAGTATCAAATATAAATTTTTTGGTAAAATTATTGATGAAAATTCCTTAAGTTATAACAAGATAGATATTTCACAAATATTTCCTTTGTTTGATAATTCTTCAATGGCTATTGTTATTGTCAATAGTAAGCTAGATATTATTTTCGCAAACTCTGCTGCTAAGTTTATCTTAAATGTGAAAGAACAAAATACAACTCAATTTTTATCGTTGTTAGCTGAAGAATTTGCAACAAAATTAGAAAATACATTAAAGCAGAATACCAAAGATAAATTATCAGTTTTAGAGTTAAAATTGAAAAAAGATGACAAGACTATTTTATTATATGCCAATAGATTAAATTATGAGCAAGAATATTTTATTTTCAATATCATAGATGTTACCAAATATAAAACTTTAGAGACTAGCTTAGTACATTCTCAAAAAATGCAAGCTTTAGGTCAACTTTCTGGAGGAATTGCTCACGATTTCAACAATCTGCTAACAGCTATTACTGGTTTTTGCGATCTTTTGTTATTGAGGCACCCACCAGGCGATAAATCTTTTTCTGAACTTATGCAAATTAAGCAAAACGCTAACCGTGCGGCAAATTTAGTCAGGCAATTACTGGCCTTTTCTCGCAAGCAAGTTATGCAACCTCACGTTATTGATATAACTGATTCAATAGCTGATTTATCTAACTTAGTAACTAGATTAATTGGCCGCGACATTGAGCTTTCAATAGAGCACGGGCGAGATTTATTTTTGGTAAGAGTAGATCATAGTCAGTTTGAGCAGGTCATAGTCAACCTGGTAGTTAATGCTAGAGACGCTATGCCAAATGGAGGCAAATTAAAAATAGAAACTCAAAATATTACTATAGACGAAAATTTTGAAGAAGATGAATATTATGCTCCTATAGGAGATGAAGCAATAATCTTTGGTAATTATGTATTGATTACTATTAATGATAACGGTAGTGGTATTGAAAAAGACATTCTAGATAAAATATTTGAGCCATTTTTCTCAACTAAAGATGCGTCTTCTGGTACTGGCCTTGGACTTGCCACAGTATTTGGTATTATCAATCAAACTGGTGGCTATATTAGGGTTAAAACAATTATAGATGAAGGTACCAGTTTTTATATATTCTTAAAATCAGTTGCTTTAGATAATACTGATCAGCCCAAAATCGCTAAAAATACAGAGCAAGAGGAAGAAATGAATGATAATTTACTCCTCAAAAATAGCAATCAAATGGGCAAAATATTGGTCGTTGAAGATGAAGCACCAGTTCGTTTATTCAGCGTATATGCTTTAACCAATAAAGGCTATGAAGTTCTTGAAGCAGATTCTGCAGAAGCTGCTCTTGAATTAATAGATAAGTTTGGCGATCAAATAGATTTAATTATTACTGACGTAATTATGCCTGGTA
>JAKONF010000107.1 GCA_022702085.1 Rickettsiaceae bacterium
TTATATGCATTTATTATTGGTGCATATAATGGTATGACTTTTGGTTTTTATATTGAAGCACCTTTCATTTTTATCCATAAATTGGGTATGAACCCATCTTTTTATGGTAAACTCGCGTTTTTGCTAACAATTGCTACTATCTGTGGTAGCTTTGTCAATAAATATTTGATATCAAAGCATGTAAGCAATACAAAAATTATGATCAGCGGTTTGGGGCTTAGCATGATTGGTTTACTATGCTATTGATCGGCTCGTTCTTTTTAGAAGAAGCTACAAACAAATACATGGCTATTGGCTATATTTTTGTACCTATGATGTTTCATATAGTAGGCCATAGCTTTTTAGTACCTTCTGCTTTAAGATTTGCCCTTGAAGATTATGCTAAAGTTACTGGCACTGCAGGTTCTGTGTTTGGCTTTTTATATTATCTATTAGTTGCTTTAATCAATCTTGGGGTTGCAAAAATTCATGGTGAAACTATATATAAATTTGTGATATTATTCTTCACATTGAGCGTTTTATGTAGTATTTTTTTCTATATAATTCAACGCCTGCAACCATTAAAACATAAATATAACTTTGACTGATCAAGTTATAATTGATTTAAGGCCGATATAGCTCAGCTGGTAGAGCAGTGCATTCGTAATGCGAAGGTCGGGGGTTCGATTCCTCTTATCGGCACCAATTAACTTAGCTTTTAGTAAAAAAAGCAAAATAGTTAACTGAGATATCCTCAGTTAATTGCCATTCATTTGAGGATAAATCATAAGTTAAGCCCTTAAGTTCTTGTAAAATCAATGATGGTGGCATCATCTTTTTTATTTCAGAGGGCTGGAGAAATTTACTGTGATCATGAGTTCGTCTCGGTACCCAACCTAAAACATACTCAGCCATGATAATTGCTTGTAGGTAAGATTTAATATTACGGTTGATAGTTGAAATGATCAAAATACCACCTGATCTTACAATGCTTGCTAAGCAATTTAAAAAATGATCAACATTAGCTACATGTTCAATTACTTCTAAACAGATAACCAAATCATATTGTTTATCTTCCTTCAATAATTCCTCAACACTAGTACATGAATAATTTATTGCTAATTGCTGAGTATTTTGGCTAGTATTTTTGGCGATCTCAATATTTTCAGGACTAGCGTCAATGCCAGATACCGATTTATAGCCTTCTAAGGCTAATGAGGAACTCAATATTCCGCCACCACAGCCTACATCGATTATTTCAAGCATTTGACGCTCGGGTAACAGCAAGTGGCCATAATGTACATTTATTTTGTTAATTATATAAGTTAGGCGAAGTGGATTGATTAGGTGCAGCATCTTGAATTCACCTTCTTTATCCCACCAATTTTCTGCAAGCTCACTAAATTTTTTTATCTCTGCTTGGTCTATAGATGACAAATTATTCATAACGTTAGTTTATATATTGATCGTTAAAATCATATGTCCAGACAAGAATTTTGTAAAGTAAGGTTTATTCGGACCAGTATTATTTGTACTTTAAAAATAAATTAGCAGATGTTAACATGAAGCGCTTTTTTCTAAATAAATAATATGGCAGTTATAGTTCAAAAATTTGGTGGTACTTCAGTAGCAAATCCAGCAAGAATTAAAATAGTTACTGAAATTATAAAACAAGAAATATTAAATGGTAATCAAGTGATAGTGGTAGTATCGGCAATGGCTGGTGTCACTAACCAGATGATAACTCATTGTAGTGAGCTAGCTGAGCTAGATAGTAATGAAAAAATAGCTGAATATGATGCAGCGCTCGCAAGTGGTGAAATGGTGGCTTCAGCTCTTACTGCTCTGGCGCTCAATCAAGCGGGATTCAAAGCTCAGTCACTACAAAGTTGGCAATTACCAATCATAACAGATAATTCACACAGCAAAGCGTTAGTACAGAAAATTGATATTACTTTGATTAATAATTTTCTAGAGCAAAATATTATTCCAGTGATTACCGGCTTTCAGGGGATTACGCAAGAAAATAGACTAACTACGCTAGGTAGAGGGGGCAGCGTTACTAGCGCAGCTTTGATAGCTGCACGCGTAAAAGCTGACAGGTGCGATATTTATACTGACGTGGAAGGAGTATTTTCGGCTGATCCCCGAATTGTCCATGACGCTAAAAAGATCAATGAACTAGATTTGGATGAGATGCTGGAGCTAGCTTCTTCTGGCGCTAAAGTATTACAATCTAGATCAGTTGAAATTGCTGCGCGTTATAGAGTGCCGCTTAGAGTCTTATCATCATTCAATCAAAATGAAGGAACAATAATTAAAGTCAAGGATCAAAATATGGAACACAGACATATTACTGCAGTAACATCTAACAAAAACTTGCTAAATATTTGGATAGAGAAACCGACCTCAAGTTTTGCTGAATTTTGTTCATTATTTGGTTTGAGTAACATCAGTTTAAATTTTGCCAGCAAAGGGGTAAAAAGTTATAACATAATTGCTAATCTTCATGATAAAACTAAAATAAGTTTATTGTTGGATGATTTACAAAAAAGAAAAACTATTAAGCACTATGTGATTGAAACCAACATAGTTTGCGTTTCGCTGATCGGCTATGGGATTAAAAATGATAATAGCTTAACTGGGCAAATTTTAAGATTACTAAAAAATGAAAAAATTGAAGTTATGCAGATAAGTTCTAGCGAGACCAAAATATCGTTTTTTACAAATGATAATAATACTGAAAAAGCTATTAAACTTATTCATGATCATTTTGAACTAGATAAATGACAAATAAATGAAGATAGTTTTAATCGGCATTTTAGTATTACTACTCAGTGGTTGTAAGAATCATCACAGCAATACCGAAAATTTACGAAATGACTTAATTAGAACTATCAAAAAAAATTATAAGCTAGATCATGGCGATATCATTGCCAAGTACGATTTAGGGGGAATAAACCAAGGAAATTGCTCAATAGCTAAAAATTATCTTCGCATTATTAATGACGAAAATTACCATAATTTATTTTTAAAAAAATTTGCTAGTCGCTTTAAAAATCGTAAAAATTCAGAATTTTTACAAACAAATGCCAGCAAAAAAACCACGCGATTGATAAACCTGATTTCAAGGCTTAACGATAAATATAATTACTTGAAAAGCAAAGATTTGAATTTTATAAAAAGCTTGAAAGAATATAAATTTATTCAAAATCATAAAAGCTTAAAAGAGCAAAGTGGCTCAAATAAAGATAATAGCATGAAGGATTTAGCTAATTTAGATCATTTGATAGGAAATTTACCAATACTAATGCCTCAAAATAATATAAAAATAACTAGTCATTACGGCATGCGCAAGCATCCGATTAGTAAACGCAAAAAATTACATTGTGGAATTGACTTAGTTGGCGCAAAATCAACACCAATTTATGCAGCAGCTTCTGGCAAAGTGATCCAAGTTAGTAGGCAAGGTGGTTATGGTAATCTAATAGAAATTGAGCACGGACGCAATTTTAGAACTAGATATGCTCATCTAAAAGCTGTATTAGTCAGCGCAGGCGAAATCGTCTTGGATGGTCAAAAAATTGGTTTGCAAGGCAATACTGGTAGAACTACTGCTGAGCATCTACACTTTGAAATATTATTCAAAAATAGAGCTATAGACCCATATGATTTTATCTCGCATGGTCTTAATTGTTAAAAATATAATCTGATAAGACAAAATAATTGATATTTTAAGAAAAGTTAAGATATACTGATGATCAATATTTTAGAAAAGTGTTAAGGAAAAAATGATTAAAAAAATTGTAACACTTATCTCATGTTTATCTCTGCTTCAAGTTGCCTACCAGCAGCATTTACTGCTGCAGGAGGCTCAGCTATGGCCGTAGCTAAAGATCGTAC
>JAKONF010000111.1 GCA_022702085.1 Rickettsiaceae bacterium
AGGTGCCTATTTGCTACTCATTATCATGAACTCACGCAAATGGCTGATGATTTGATTGCTCTCTCCAATTATACCGTTGAAATTGAGGAGCTTGAAGATAATATATTATTTTTGCATCGTATTAAACTAGGAGCTGCTGACAAATCATATGGTATTCACGTTGCAAGCTTAGCAGGATTACCTACAGAACTAATTTTCAGAGCAAATCAAATTTTACAAAAATTTGAACAAAACAATGTAAAGCGCAATTTATCGGAATCAATGGGAAATATTAAAGAATATTACCAAAAACAAAAAATTGATATTCCAACCAAAATCAATAAGTTAGAAGAAGAATTTAATAAAATTATGCCAGACCAGTTAACTCCAAGAGAAGCTTTAGATCTTATTTATAAACTCAAATCCTTATGACTTTGTCTATAAACAACAAAAAATGGCAAGCTAAACATGTTGATGAAGAAAAGGTCAAAAAGATTAGGCGTCAACATGGAGTAAGTGATTTTCTAGCTCAAATTTTGTCGGTTAAGTTGAAAGATGATGAAGACGCAGAACATTTTTTAAATCCAAAACTTAAATATTCCATGCCTGATCCATACCACTTACTAGATATGGATAAAGCTACGCAGCGAGTGATGCAAGCGTTACAAGATAAAGAAAAAATTTGTATATTTGCTGATTATGATGTTGATGGAGCAACTTCTTCTTCCTTGCTTAAAAGATTATTCAGAGATTTAAATCATGAAGTAGATATTTACGTGCCTGACCGTATTCTCGAAGGCTATGGTCCATCAAAAATTGGTATGCAAAAGATTAAAGATATGGGTAGTAGCTTAGTTATTACCGTAGATTGCGGCACTATGGCTCATGAGGCATTAGATTTTGCAGAATGCATAGGTTTGGAAGTAATAGTTATCGATCATCATTTGAATAATGACGTACTACCAAAAGCCATAGCTATAATAAATCCTAATCGGCTCGATGAGACGAGCAATTATGGCTACCTGGCAGCTGTTGGCGTTACTTTTTTGTTTGCTTCAGCTCTACTGACTTTATTAAAAAAGAATGATTTTTTCAAAGCTGAATCAATCCCTAATATTATGTCATATTTAGATCTAGTGGCACTTGGCACTGTTTGCGATGTAATGCCAATTACTAAGCTCAATAGAGCTTACGTGGCCCAAGGAATAAAAATAATTGAGAAAATGCACAATTTAGGCATTAGAGCTTTATATGAAACTAGTGGCATCAAGGATAAAGTTAGTTGTTTTCATTTAGGCTATATATTAGGCCCTAGAATCAATGCTGGTGGTAGGGTCGGCAAAGCTGATCTCGGCGCGAATCTACTATCTGCTACATGCGAGATTGAGGCTAAAAGAATAGCAATTGAACTAGAAAGACATAATAACGAACGTAAAGTAATTGAACTTGCTATGCAAGATGAAGCAAACGTTATAGCTGAAAGCCAATCAAATAATAATTTTATTTTTATAGCAGGACATGGATGGCATCCAGGTGTTATAGGCATCGTAGCTGCTAGAATAAAAGAAAAATATGACAAACCAGTAGCGGTGATTGCTATTAATGATGGTATTGGGAAAGCTTCTTGCCGTTCGATCAAAAACATCGATTTTGGCGTAAAAATTCTTAAAGCTAAAGATCAAGACTTATTAGTTGCTGGCGGCGGACATGCCATGGCTGCAGGGTTTACTGTTGAAGAAAAAAAATTAGCGAACTTAAAAATATATTTAGAAAATTTGTTTGCCGAAGATTTTAAAACAAAGACTAAAGAAGATCTCATGGAATATAATTCTGAGCTGACTACCAGTAGTTTGAACGAAGCATTTTTGCGTGAATTAGCATTGCTAGAACCTTATGGGATAGGTAATTGTGAACCAATATTCAAAATAGCCAATTTATTTGTGCTAAAAGCGGATATTGTAGGACTGAAACACATAAAATGTACTTTAGCACCAAACCGTGATGCCCATGGTAGCAAACCAATAAATGCCATAGCTTTTAATAGTATAGGAACTAAGTTTGAGCAGACATTATTGAGCCGCAAACCTTTGAATTTGGATGCAATAGGTATTTTTAAAGAAAATATTTGGCAAGGTAAATCTTACTTGCAAATGCAAATCAAAGATTTAATAGTCAACAATGTCTTATAAATTTAGGTCAGTATAACTGGATTGATCTTTAAGTGATTTATTGAAAGCTGCGCCATAGATAAAAATTACGTTAATGATATAAAAGAACAATAAAGTAATAATGATGCTACCAAGTGAGCCATATACAATACTAAGCTGATTATAATATATGATATATTTTGATAAAAGATAGCCGCTTAAGATCCATAACATTACCGTTAGAGCAGCTCCTGGAATTATGTCTCTATATTTCAAACTAACATTTGGTATTATGTAATATAGAGATGACGCTCCTAAAAATAGAGAGATTAAGATGAATGCGTAACGAAATAAACTGAAAATTACTTCATAACCTTCAATTAATTTATTAGTTTCTGGAAATTTGCCCAAAATAAAAGGAATAATTACTAAAATTAACATCGCTAAACTTATAAGTAGACTGATAATCAAAAATTGAGCGATGCTCAGCAACCTTCTACGTATGTAGGGAGGTGGAAATTTTACCTCATATATTTTATTGAGTATAGTACGAAGTCCTTCGACGAAAGATGAGGCTGTCCAAATACTGCCTACAATAGCTAAGGTCAGCAATCTTTGTGGTGGGGCTTTAGCAAGTTCACTTACTCTAGCACTAATTGATTCAATACTTTTTTCAGGAAGATTCTCTAGTAGTATTTCAATAAAATTGTTACCAAGTTCTGAAGCACCAAAAAAACTAGTTAAGGCTAGAAAGAAAACTAAAAATGGAAAAATTGAAAACAATACCATGAAAGACATATAACCTGCATGTTCAATTCCATCCTTATCAATTGTTTTATTTGCAGCTTTATATAGACAATTCAGATATTTTTTCATTTTAAAGTAGCCAAAATATTTTACAGACAATTATTATATTGATTTATTCTGCGAAACATCAAGTAAATAAATATAAAGCCGAGATATTATTATAATTAATAAAAAAGTATTAAAAAAAATTAAATAAGTATTGCATCTACTCTTAACATATGTTAAATTGCTACTGTTAATTGTAAATAACAAAATAATAATTATTTGTTAACTTTAATAAACTTATAAATGAAGGATTAATATTTTATGGCTAGAAAAAACGATTATATCAAAGAAGTCGATAACTTTATCGGTGATAAAATATATTCACTAAGACTTGCTAAAGGTTTAAGCAGACAACAATTAGCTGATGTGATTGGCGTTACTCATCAGCAATTACAAAAATATGAAAAAGGTACTAACAGAATTTCTGTTGGTAGGCTTGTTTTAATCGCCAAAGCCTTAGGTAGAACTGTTAATTATTTTTATGAAGGAGTTGATAACGGAAATAACGAACCAATAATGACTCAGCATCAACGTATGTGCATTGAAGTTTCACGTAACTTCATGAAAATTCGTTCTGCGGAACATCAAACTGCTCTTAATACTCTTATCAGATCATTAGTTAAAGAATCTGCCTAAAAATATTAGCTAGGCTTAAATTTGCTCAAATGAAGATTTAAGCCTAATTGATATATAATCTAAATAGATTCCTATTGATTAAAATTAAAGCTTTCTCATTGAATTAATATAGATCAAATTACATCATAATTGGTATTGATATGTTTATCTGTGCGAAAACTATATTCTATAGTTTTGTAAATGTATTACTGTAATTTGTATCTCAGTTTATTTTCAAGTTTAAAAAACCTGCTCAACTACAATAAGTAATTTCTCTTTGTTTACCGTATAGTTCTTTGTGTATTAGTTTTAGCAATTATTAAAATAGCTCTATTTATAGAATTTATAATATAAATCAACTATTTAACTGAGCTAGTTAATAATTGTAATAATGAAAAAAGACCAATTCACAACTTGAGTAATTTTGTGAATTGATCTTCTTTTTAAGAAAAAATAATTTATGTAATAATTTAATCTTCCATCTGACGGATTTTATTGTTTTTTCTTCTTCTTCTATTTGATTCTTCTTCTTTACGAACACGTTTAACGGAGGCTGGTTCATGGTGACGAGAATTCTTCATTGAACGGAAAACTAACTCTCTTTGTAGTTTTCTTTTAAGATTCTTGATAGCTTTTTCGCCATCATTAGAATGAACAGGTACTTGTTGCGCCATATAAATTACCTCCTTTAAACGCTAAATAATATTGAATTATGGGCCATTATCTATATATTCTAGGTAATTGTCAAGAAATAGCTATAGGATTAAAGTATATGCAAAATCGTCAAGATAATTCAGAAACATCGGCTATAAAACAAAAATTCCTAGCTCAAAAAATCCAGTTTTTTGAAGCTATCTTGGATCTATTACCGTTTCATGATTGGAATAAAAAATTAATGTTAGCGGCAGAAAAGAAATGTCAATTTAGTCTTGGTTATTACAAGCTGCTTTTTCCGCGCGGCTTAGGAGAAGTGATAAGCGAGCTAAGTGCTTGGCAAGATCAAGAGATGATTGATGACTTAACAAAGCTAAATATACAAGGCAGAACCAAAGAAAAAATTGCTATTGCGATTTATAGAAGAATTATTTTAAACTCTAAGATAAGTCATATTAAATATATGAGTTATTTCATAAGTACTGCAAGTCTAGGCTTAGCTAGCTCTCTTGCTTGGCAAACTTGTAGTAAAATTTGGTATATAGTTGGCGATAAAGCTGTTGATTTTAATTATTATACTAAGCGTGGGTTATTGCTTAGCGTTTACGCATCAGCTATAACATTTTATGCTAGCGATGAATCAGCTGAAGATAATGAAACAAAACAATTTATCAATGATTCTTTAGATTTTATTACAAATTTAGCCAAAATAAAAAATATTTTTAAACTGCCTAAAATTGAAAACATTCCATTTTTAAGATTATTATGAAATTATGACCGAACAAAACAAAAAAGAATATCTTTATCCAAATATTGAATCCAATGTAAATTTTGCTTTGCTAGAACAGAAGATATTAAATTATTGGCAGGAAAATAATATTTTTAAGCAATCAATTGATAATAGGGCTGCTGAAAATAGTTTCACCTTTTATGATGGGCCGCCATTTGCTAATGGCTTGCCACATTATGGTCATTTACTTACTGGTTTTATTAAAGATGTTTATGCTCGCTATCAAACTCAAAATGGCAAAAGAGTAGAACGTAAATTTGGTTGGGATTGCCACGGCTTGCCTGCTGAAATGCAAGCAGAAAAAGAGCTTGGCATTTCGGGTAGGGCGGCTATTACTAATTACGGCATAGATAAGTTCAACGCTCATTGCCGTCAGTCAGTAATGAAGTACACTGATGAATGGGAAGCTTACGTATCAAGGCAAGCTAGGTGGGTGGATTTTCATAATTCCTATAAAACTATGGACTGTAACTATATGGAATCGGTATTATGGGCTTTTAAAGAATTATACAATAAAGGTTTAGTTTATCAGTCAATGCGAGTAATGCCATATTCTTGGGCTTGCGAAACGCCATTATCAAACTTTGAAACTAGACTAGATAATTCATATAGAGAAAGAGCCGATAATTCGGTGACTGTTAGCTTCGTACTTGAAAATAGGCCAAAATTTTTATCCTTTTATGATGAATCTTGCCTTGAATATAGAATATTAGCCTGGACTACTACGCCATGGACTTTACCAGCCAATTTAGCATTGGCTGTGGGTCCTGACATGGATTATGTAAGTGTAATTAAAGATGATGTATGCTATATAATCGCCAAATTTGCCTTGAATAAATACGCTAAAGAATTAGCATGCGAGCAAGAGGAGCAATTGATTACATTCAAAGGCAAAGAATTGGTAGGAAATACTTATCAACCGCTCTTCGCCTACTTCAAAGATCAAGAAAATGCTTTTAAAATTTTGGCCGCTGATTTTGTAACTGAAGGTGAAGGTACAGGCATCGTGCATATCGCGCCAGGTTTTGGCGAGGAAGATCAAATGCTATGCGAGAGAAATCACATTGAGTTAGTCTGTCCTGTTGACAATGCTGGTAAATTTACTGCTGAAGTACCAGATTATGCTGGGTTACAAGTATTTGCAGCTAATGACAAAATCATCATTAAACTAAAAAATCAAGGTAATTGGCTTAAAACAGAACAATATTTGCATAATTATCCGCATTGTTGGCGTACTGATACACCACTTATATACAAAGCTGTTCCATCTTGGTATGTTAAAGTTACGCAATTTAAGGATAGAATGGTTGAGCTTAATAAGCAAATAAATTGGATTCCAGCTGGCGTTAAAGATAATTTATTTGGTAAATGGCTAGAAAATGCCAGGGATTGGTCAATTAGCCGTAATAGATTCTGGGGAACACCAATTCCAATTTGGCAATCAGATAATCCAAAATATCCTCGGATGGATGTATATGGCTCCATGGCAGAACTAGAACGAGATTTTGAGGTCAAAATAACTGATTTGCATAAACCATTTATTGATCAATTAACTCGGCCAAATCCAGACGATCCAACTGGCTTATCTACTATGCGTAGAGTTGAGGATGTATTCGATTGTTGGTTTGAGAGTGGCTCTATGCCTTATGCTCAAGCTCACTATCCATTTGAGAATAAAACATGGTTTGAGCAAAATTTTCCAGCAGATTTTATCGTTGAATATTCTGCGCAAACACGTGGTTGGTTTTATACACTGATGGTGCTATCAACAGCTCTATTTGACCGTCCACCTTTTTTAAATTGTATTTGCCACGGTGTAATTCTAGATGCTACTGGTCAAAAATTATCTAAAAGATTAAATAATTATGCTGATCCTTTAGAATTATTTGATAAGTACGGTTCAGATGCCTTGCGCGTCACTATGCTTTCATCTAATGTAGTTAAAGGACAAGAATTGCTGATTGATAAAGAAGGAAAAATGGTTTTTGATCAGCTTCGCCTTTTTATAAAACCTATTTGGAATGCTTACCACTTTTTTTGTCTATATGCTAATAGTGATAAAGTTAGAGCAGCAGTTATTTACAAATCTGATAATGTTTTAGATAATTATATTTTATCGAAATTAAAAATTGCAGTCACTAAAATAAAGCAAGGACTAGACAATTTTGATACTCAAGGGCCTTATAACGCCATAACTGAATTTTTTGAAGTTTTGAATAACTGGTATATTAGGCGAAGTAGAAATCGTTTTTGGCGAGAAGATAAAGACCAGGACAAAATCACTGCTTACAATGTCTTATATACTTGTTTAAGCAGCATCATTCAGGCAATGGCTTCATTACTTCCTCTTATTGCTGAAGAAATTTATTTGGGATTAAATAATCAAGATGCGACAAAAAA
>JAKONF010000119.1 GCA_022702085.1 Rickettsiaceae bacterium
ATATATGAAAAAACAAATTATCTACGTAAAGTTGATACCTCGGCTTTTTGCTACTATGATCGATTTGCTTATTCTAACAGTAATAACTTCGCCGATATTAGACATGATTGCTTCGTATGTTTTCATGTGGATTTACGCTCCATATTTTAGAGATCACAATATAACTAATGTAGATCGTTATATCATCAAAGATTTGTGGATGAATAATCCAGAATTTTTATCATATGTAAGTTCTTCGTCGCAACTACTTAATATAGCGGTGATGTTAATAATTACCTATGCGCTTTTTGGTATTTATTTTATTAGCTTTTGGCATTACTATCAAGCAACTCCTGGTAAAATCTTACTGCGTATGAGGATAGTGGATAGCGAAAATTTACAAACATTAAAACCAAATCAAATTAGAACAAGATTTTTGGGTTATTTAGTTTTTTTTATCGGTATTTGGCAAGTAAGTTTTAGTAAAAATAAGCAAGCATTACACGATAAACTAGCACGTACTGTAGTAATTAAAAGCTAAATATTATTTTTTGTAATAAAAATTCAACTCATTTTTTAATTGAATTACCCTACAATCAATTATTAATTGAACATTTTATTTTGGCTAAGTAGAATGGTCCTTACTTATTATTTAATGAATATTCAGTGCAGATTTTCCAGATTCTTATAACTATATTTTTACTACTATTAAATAATATCACTTATGCTTTAGAAAATAATCTAAGTAATATAGGTAGCAGCGCAAATGTACCAACATCAAAGCAACAACTAAATAGTCAATGCCTAGACATAAAAAGCAAAAACTTGTTACTTAGTGGCTGGTTTTGGTGGGAACCATATCAATTTAAACACATGACTTCAGCTGGTTATCTTTTAACTGGTATGGACGTAGAATTGATAAAAGCAATAGCTGCCAAAGTTGAAGTAGACATAAAATACGACCAAGTGGATTGGCAGCAACATCAGCAAGATCTCATCCAAGGCAAAAGAGACATGGCAGCAAATAGCACTTTCACTGAGGAAAGGGCTAAGGATATGTATTTTTCAGTTCCATACCGCTATGAAGAAAATTCTCTTTATATGATGCGAGATTCAGTGAAAAATATGAGTTTTAGAAATATTACTGAATTTCTAGCTCAAACACGCTTACAAAATTTCCGAATAGGTGTCACCAGCGGTTATACTTATGGTAACTTACAACTTAATGAGTTTATCAATGATGAGGCTAATAGCGATATAATAATCAAGTATGGTAATGATGCAAAATCACTACAAGGATTATTGCGCGGTGAGATTGATGGCTTTATAGCCGACCGCATTGGCGGCGCCTCAGCAATACTTAATAAAGCCGTAGATACTAAGATCAGAGAGATAGCTCTAGATATCAAGATTCCAATACATATAATGTTTAGCAAAAAAACAGTACCAATTGAAGTTGTTGATCGTTTTAATAAAGAAATTAAAAAGTTTGTAGGTAGTAGTGATTACAAAGTTATCATTAAAAACTATCTCTATCCAGTATTGTTATTGCAAACAATAGATGCTGAATGGTTTTATATAATAGGTGTAATTGGCACTATTGCCTTTGCTATTTCTGGAATTTCAATTGCTGCCAAAGAAAATTCTACACTATTTGGTACTTTTTTGCTGGCAATGTTACCTTCTATTGGCGGTGGTATTATGCGAGACGTAATGCTAAATCGTTCAACTATTGGTATTTTTTTAACGCCATCTTATATGTATTACATTTTGATAACTGTTATTATCGGCTTTGTGACTTTGCGTTTATTGAACTACTATAATAGTCAAGCCAATGAAGATAATTTAGTGAAGAAATTCTGGACAAATACTCTAGTGATTTGTGATGCTTTAGGGCAGGCTGCTTTTATAGTTACGGGCGTGTCTATTGCTATCATGGCAAAGATTGAGCCTATCGAATTATGGGGACCATTTTTTGCTTTTTTGACTTCAAATGGAGGGGGTATAATTCGTGATCTGATCCGTAAAGACCGTGAGATTATCTGTACAAATGAAGAAATCAATGCCGAGATTTCAATTCTTTGGGGGCTTATTTTCAGTACTTTTTTAGATATTAACTCTACTCATCCCGATCCTATAGTGATTAAATACACAGTTATATTAGTTGTTACTGGGGCTTTTATCTCGAAGTTGTTAGTTCATTACCTAAAAATACCTAACTTACGATTTAGAAAATTATAGATTAAATATTTAACTTAAAATTGAGCCAGCTTTAATATCACTGCCGCGCATAAACTCTTCAGCTGATAATATCTTTTTACCAGCTTGTTGTATTTTGGTGATTTTTAAACTGTTCCTACCACAAGCAACAGACAATTTTTGATCCACTGTCCCTGGAGCTAACTCATGATCTAATTCTTGATCTATAGCTTCTATAATTTTATAAATCTTATCTTGATATTGAAAATAAGTGCCAGGCCAAGGATTCATACCGCGTACTTGACAATCGATCTCTCTTGCTGACTTGCCCCAATTAATTCTGCCTTCTTCCTTAGTTAATTTGTTAGCATAGACTAAATTATCGTTATTTTGAGCGATGCGAGGCAAACTATCAATTCCAGATAGAGTTTGTAATAACAATTTAGCGCCAATCTCAG
>JAKONF010000182.1 GCA_022702085.1 Rickettsiaceae bacterium
GATATTTACGGTAGAATTATGTTTTTCAATATCTTAGAGAAGCAACTTGACAAAATAAAGAATGATATAGCTGCAGAAATAATACCTTATATTTTTGATAAAATAGAGCTCAACAGCGTGCCTTTTGCTGAAATTAATAAAAATGGCTCAACGTGCAAAGATATAGCACAAGAATTTATTGAACCAATTATTAAACCCTTTTGCCATACTTCTAATGTAAAGACAACTGATCCAAGCTTAGAACTTAGTGAAAATAGTTTTAAAGTTAGTAATAGCAATATATTTAATGAATTTTATCAAAATTTATTAAATAAATTAACTATTTTAGCAAAAAATATTGAAGTTCACAAAAACTCTATCAATTATCAGGCTCTAAATAGTTTTTACGAAATTTATAATCATAATTTTTATGGTACAAAAATAAAAATGAATAAGCATAATCTTATTTTATCAAATTCTATTCATACTGACGAAATTGATGTTGTTATTCAAACTTTGATTAATTTAGATCAACTAGTTAAATGCAGCCTTAATCCCTTTGATTTTCCTTTATTTAAAGATAATTCAGCTAATAATTTGTTTGACAATTTTCAATTTAATAAAAAAAACAGTGAAACATTTAATGATACTAAAATTTTTGAGATAGTTGAAATAAGTGGTTTGTCTGATGATGAAGGCAACTGTTGATCAAAACTTGATTATAGAAAATCAAAGTAGAATATCATTATATCAATAAACTTTTGGTTTAACAAGTTTATAAAAAACTATTTACAGTTGCTTTTTAGTATGGTATAAAGCTAGAATAATTTTGATTTTTTAACAGATAAATAAAGAGGTTTAAAATGTCTAAGTCTGAACTTTTGTCAGAAAAACTTAATGAAGCAATTAATACACTTAATGAGGTACAAACATTATCTAATAAATTCAATATTAGTCATAACAATAGTCAAATTGATTTAGGCTGTCCATGGATAGTTAATCCTTTGGACAGAACCGAGCCACTTAAAAAAGAATGGTTCTTAGATATGCCCTCAGCTCAAAAAGATAAATATTATAGAGTTGAACAAGCTCTATTTGCACTTAGAAGTTTAAATGAAATTGTCAATGGTGATGTCGTAAAAGGCAAAACAATGTTTACTGAGTTAAGCAGTTATGGCCGAGTTATGTTTCTTAATGTTGCTGGTAAACAAGCCAATGCTGATGATATCCTTAAAATAATTATACCTATCGCAAATAAAAATCTAGATAGAGATAAGATTGTATTCCCCGATAAAGCAAAAATAAATGAAGGTCAAATAGTTGATAAACACATTAAATCAATAATAGATAGTTACATTCAGAGAATTAATGATGAATCATCAAATTCTTCAAACAATAACAATAATAACAATGTTACTATTGAAGAAAAAGAAATAAAGCTTGTTAAGTATGTGATAACTGCACATCAAAAAGATATGCTTCAAGAGGGTATTAAGAATTTAAAATCTTTAGATCTATACTCAGAGCAATGTGCAAAACTATTAAATGATTTTCAGAATCCTAAAGGATGTGTAATAGAAGGTGATTTTTTAAAAGAACTTCATGATATATTTAATACTAATTCATCTGATGATCAAAATAATTTCAATTGTGATTTAGCAGGTTTAACTGTATTACTTAGTGAAGATGATAAAACAGTAGATTCTTCAAACAATAACAATATTACTGCTATTGAAAAAAAAGAAGTAAAGCTTGATAAGCGCGTGATAACTAATTTAGAAGAAGAGATGCTTAAAAAGGCATTTGAAAATTTATCCGGTTTTTACCAAATTCCAGAGAAAGCTGAAGCAGAACTTAATAACTTCATGAATCAGAATGGATGCTCTATAGATACTCCTTTCAAACAATCTCTTGTTGATGCGTTTAATAGTGATAAAGCTGATGATCAAAATGATTTCAACTCTCTGGTAACTGGTGCGGTTATAGAGTACTTCCCTTACTAATTAAAAAACTATCAATAAAATAATCCGTAGTTCATACTGTTCTACGGATTTCTCCACCAAAATCTAATAAAAAATTCTCAACTAATCTCAACTATTTTTTAGAGTTCTTCAAATTTCTTGCTTCTTGTGCCTAAATAATATACAACTTTGGCAAATTTAATTTTAAAATTTAGTCATGAATAATATTGTTAATTTAATAATAGCTGTAGTTTTATCAATAGGAATCATCTTTGGTTGGCAACATTTTTATGAAAAGCCAAAACTCGCCAGATTAGCGCTTGAACAGAAGAGATATGTAAAGCAATTAAATGAAGTAAAATCAAATTCTAAAGATATATCGATAACAACAGCAGGAAATCATCAAGCAATCTTGCTAGCAGAGTCCAGGGACGCTGCTATAAACGAAAACAAGCGTGTAAAAATCCAAGCAAATTCTCTATCTGGCTCAATATCGCTGAAAGGTTTGAGATTTGATGATCTAATCTTGCTTAAATATAAGCAAGATCTAGCAGCAGATAGTCCACCAGTTGAATT
>JAKONF010000181.1 GCA_022702085.1 Rickettsiaceae bacterium
ACAGAACATTAAAGAAGAAGTAGATTTTACAACAATGAAATGAATAAATCTCTCATGGTATACATTGAATGCTTTGCTCGCCTGAAATAAAAATTTTGTATTCATCACTATCAAAATAATTTTGATATGGGAAATGCTCCATTAATTTTTCAATATTACTAGAATAGGCGAAATTGCTAATTAATTCATTAACTTCATCAGGTAATAATTTTAGAACACCTAAATCACCCTTAGAATTTGAAAAGTTAAAAACTTTTAGATAATTTATACTAATAACTTTGATTACAAGTTTAGGATCTACATTTCCTAAATATATATTGATTAAGTTCGCAGATGTTATAGGATTACTTTCGCATAAAAGTTTTGCCAAAGCTAAAAACTTCATCTCAATATTGTTTTTAGCATATTCCTCATGCTGCTCCGGACTTGAATTACTAAAATACTTATCTTTGATCAATTTCATCAAGTACATATTTTCATTATACTTAGTCTCAAGTTTTAAATCTGACTACTCGAAATCTAATCTCGCTATTTGATCAAAGGTAATTTTTCTGTAATCTAAAAATTTTTTGATTTCCAAATCAGGTAGCCGATCTTGCAGAAATTTGAGTTCATTTCTTTTGAGATTATCAGTTATTTTGTTGAATAAGTTAGCTATCTGCTTTTTATATTGGACTGGCTCAAACTCTGAGATCAGATATTTCAATCTATTCATTATGGTGTTTTGATCACCATACATCTCTGTTTCAGGGTCAATAAGTTTATCATCGAGGATATCATTTAATATTTTATTGGTGAAGTATTTAGATTTTATGCTTGGCGAGACGTCCCTTTTATACCAAAGATGATTATTATGATTATTTTCATAAATAGGAGCGATAGCTCCTCTAGCTAATAAAAGCTCAAGATAGCTGATGTTTTTTATTAAATTCTGGATATATGTTAATCAAATGACGAATAGATGTAACGCCAAACAGAGAATCCAATAAAATTATATTTTCATGGCGTTTAAGATGTATTTGTAAATGAGCATATTCAAAATTTATACCATGTTTCTTGATCATCTCTTCAATTTTAACAATACCACTATTTGGTTTTAGAGTAAGCCATACAATAGCTTTTTCCGCTTCTTTTGCAATTTCATCATTTTTTGCCATAACTTATTTTATCAATTAAAATGATCGGTATTTTAACTTATAATAAAAACTTAAACAATTTATTTCAAGTGAAAATTGAATTAAATAAAGTAATAAGTTGGTTAGCAATAAAATACTACATTATTTAAAATGTAGTGCCTACAACATCATTGTTTAACTCACCAATAGTATGTACAGCGTGATGTTCTGCAATGTTAAGATGATTTGGGTAGAAGAATAATTTTGTGTCAATAAGCTTGGAATAATATGCATCGCTATCAAAGTAATTTTTATATGGAAGATGTTTCTCTAATTCTTTAGCAATATCAGCTGTAACGTAGCTAGCAATCTGAACTTGTATTTCGGTTGGGAAAAAAGTATTGTCTTTAATGCCTACTGCAAATTTAAAAAAATTATCATTGATAGCTCTGATGATTTTATCTATCGGCATATCAGGTAGATATATATAAATTAAACTAGCAGATATTTCGATCTTATCTTCACAAATGCGTTTCAGTAGAGCTAAAGTTTTGAATTCGATATTATCTTTTTGTTCATTATTTTTTAAGTTAATTTTATTTTTAATTAGTTTAGTAAAATGAAAATTATCACTAAAATTACTTTTGAAATTCAAGCTACAATACGTAAATCTTAATTGATCCAATTGATCAAAGAAAATTTTTTTGAAATCTAATAGTTGTTTAATATCAAATGATTCATTTTTTAGAAGAGCTAGTTCATTTTTTCTGACGTTAGTAGTTAGACTATTGAAGATGTTGGTCGTTTTAGCTTCAGAAATTGGCTTATCAGTTTCTTTAGGTTCTACTAATTCATATTCTAAAGTTAGGTATTTTAACCTATTAATTATAGTAAGAGATATACTAGAGTAGGGATTTATATAACAAAACATTTTTGTATCAGTAGAAAGAATTTCTCCATCAATGATTGTATTTAATATTTTATTAGTAAAACACTGACTTTTTGCTCTATAAGAAATATTACTCATGTTGTCATAGTTTTTTAGTTCAAAAAAAGGAGCAACTGCGCCTCTCGCTAACAAAGGTTCGAAGTAAGTAGTATCTATTAGAATAGTTGGATTCAAATCTAAATGAACTTTATCTATATAACTATATTTATCACTTAGTAACTTATCTAAGATTAGTAGTCTTTATCAAAAATTTATTAAAATTTGTGATGAAGATATGGAGCTGATTTACACCATGCAGTTTGATCAATTGCTCCCAATCAATAGGACTTTGCTTAAAATTGTAATTTTTCATAATGCTACATTACATCTGATGGCAATGATATATACTGCCAATCGTTTCATTATCACCATTATCAGTAACTTCAGCACTTTCAGTCTCATCTATATCCTCGCTACTATCGGCAATTAGTGAAGCGGAGACTACTTTTTCGCTGCCATCAGTTCTAAATAAGATAACGCCACTAGTGTTTCTGCCAGTAATTCTTACAGATTCGAGTTTGCATCTAATTAGTTTACCGCTATCAGTGATTAACATGAGCTCGTCCTTCATACCTACAGGCATAGCAGCTACGACTTTGCCGGTTTTATCACCTATATCCATATTT
>JAKONF010000186.1 GCA_022702085.1 Rickettsiaceae bacterium
TGTACGAACTAACAAATGCAATACTTACTGATAATGGCTATCACCGCTATGAAATTTCTAACTACGCTAAAAAGGGTGATGAATGCAAACATAATCTAGTTTACTGGCATTATGATGATTACCTAGGTGTGGGGCCTGGCGCACATTCAAGATTGTCTAACCATCAAGGTAACAAAGAAGCTTTAATGATGCAACATCTGCCTGATAAGTGGCTAAGGCAAGTGGCTGAGCAAAATACAGGTTTGCAAAGCACTAATGTACTTAGCCACAAGGATATGGCTACAGAATTTTTGATGATGGGTATGCGCCTCACAGAAGGTATAAACCTAATAAGATTCTCACAAATCATAAAAAATAAGTTAGGTGATTTTGTAGATTTTAGCATAATAGACAACTACGTAAAACTTGGTCTTATTAAATATGATAGTGATTATTTGAGTTTTACTGATAAAGGACTTATGTTACATAGTTATCTAGTACCAAGAATGATTAAAGATTAAACATTAATATTGGATCTTGTTTCACGTGAAACATGTTTATTACATATACCATGCTTGGTTTTATTCCAACTAAAAGGATTGAAAATTAATTGCCATATCGCTAAGTAACAAGCTACTGTATGTAATAAAAAGTAAAATGGCCAACACACTAGCCCTAGCCAATCATAGAAGCTAAAATTCTTGAAACTCCTCTTCTCTTTGTAGATGATGTACCAACCTACTCCATAACTATACGATAAAGCAAAAAAACTATTGATTAAGTATATAAAATTAACATATTGATTTTTGTTTATGATGATCATCAGTATTAGCCAAGGTAGGCAAAAAAAGCTATAAGTAGAGATACCAATAAATGTGTAAAAACAAAGAATTTGTTTTAAAGTTAATAGTGAATTCTTATCATGATTGTGAATAAAGACTAATAGAGTTTGTATAAAGCCTTTGATCCATCTAGCTCTTTGATATAACCAATTAGATAAGCCTACTGGCGCTTCTTCTTTGGTGTAAGAGTCCATAATGTGAATCTTGCAGCCATTATCGTAAATTCTAATCCCAAGATCAGCATCTTCAGTTACGTTATATGCATCCCAATATTTGAGGGCACTTAGTTCGGCTTTTTTAAAGTGATTGCTAGTTCCGCCTAAAGTTACAGGTACATCAATAATGCTAAGACCTTTGAGTAGATAGCCGAACCAAAGGTTATATTCAATATTAAATAATTTAGTTAATAAATTATAATCAGCATTATAAAAATTGAGTTTTGCTTGTGCACAAACATATTCTGCTGGCAGAGCTTCAAAAGCAGCTAATGCTTTTCTTAATTGCTGAGGATCAGGTTCATCTTCCGCGTCATATATTACCACGTATTGTCCATAAACATAATCCATAGCATAGTTCAATGCTTTGGGTTTGGTTCTTGGTAAGCTATAAGGTATATTGATGATTTTAAAATAACTTGGTAGTAGATGTTTTTTTATTTCCGCATATGTGAGGTAATCATCCTCTTCTATTATTAGTTTTACATCAAGTTTATCTTTAGGATAATCTATCCTTTTTATAGCTGCTAAAAGATCTGGTACCTTCTCGGCTTCTTTATATAAAGGAATAAGAATTGTATAAATTGGTAGAACATCTTCATCTAAATTATTTTTAAAACTTTTATCGCTTACTTGCGCTTTACTGAATAAATATAATCTTAAAATATTTTGCGTTAAGTAGCATATATTATTTATTAAGTGAAATAACATATTGAATTGTAAAGTTATGCCAAAAATTATTGCAAAGCCTATTATGGCTTTCAAATAATCTATATCTTTAGCAGTTACTCTATTGGTTTTGAAATTTTCATTATAATTATGTACTTTATTTTGCTTCACTACTATTTGAATATTTTTGATTAGTTATATATTTTTAAGCAACAACATTATTAGTGAATTATTCATACATCTAACCACATTGAAAACATTAATCCTGAAACTTTATAGTATTTGCCAATTCCCGAGATAGTGCTTTGATCAGTAAAATATCCTATTTGAGAAGTCAATTTATTTTGCCTGCATTTACCAAATTTGGTTTCTCTGGCCAACGATAACTGATTATAGATAGTTCTACTATGTATTTCTCCATAACTTTTGCGTAAGTAATACCTGGTAAAATTAGTAATCATTAATCCTAAAGGCATTTTGTATCCTTCGGATACCGAGTAATGACTGTATCTTTTGTCTATACAACTATGCCTCATACATCTTCCAAATCCTGCCCAGAATTCGATAAAAACTTCTCCTAAACGTCCTTTATAAGTTTTACCAGTTAATAAAGAGAATTCAGCGTAATTTTGCTCTTTACTACCGTCAATTTTCTCTGTAATAAATTTGGGTTGCATAGAAATTATATATTGATCATTCTGAAATAATTTTAATTTCATAAAAATTTCTGCATCATTCGCATTACTTTCTGCTTTGGTATATTCTGATTTTAAGAACTGATTCTTGTTACTACTGCTTGCAATACCTAAACTCAAATTATCAACAATACCATATTCTATAGCAGCTTTGGCTCTTGATTTATCTTGATAAGATGCAAGTATTTTGAGTAATTCAATCTTCTTTTTAATAATATTATTCACATTTTCAATTTTCATTTCAAATACAAATGATACTAACTGTAAATCTTGCTTTTTATCTTCAGAATTCGAGTAACGCCTAGCTTCTATAATTGAAAGCTCGTAATCTCTTTTAAGATACAGTTTTCTTTTTAGATCTACTAATTTGGTAATTGATTCATCAACTGAGCGATACATTTCAATTCTTTTTAATTGATCTTTTTCGGATTTATGATCAATTTGTGCATAAGAGAAGGTGATTTTATATTTTTGTGAGTTAGGAAGCCATGCTGATGCTGAAGCTCCAGTGCTGATGTGTAACAAAATACATGATAATAAAAATTTTAGATATTTTCTTTCAACCATAAGCCAGCTTTTCTAAGCCAGCTAGTATCCTCGGTTGCAGCACTGATGTCAAAAGATTTTTTTTGTTTTTTTTGTACGTGATTTTTTACTACACCTATTACGGTAGAATAAGTTCCTGGATTATAATCTTCAACAAATCCATTTAAAACGCTCGGCTTACCAATTCTAACTTGTTTTTCAAAAATCTTACTAGTAAGTTCTTTTATGCCTCTCATTATTGCGCAGCCGCCAGTAAGGACAATCTGACGAGCTATTAGGCTATCCAGAGAAGTTCTCTCAAATTCTGTTTTCAGCTCTTTGAGAATTTCTTCAGCCCTGGCATGCATTACTTCATTAATTTTATTGGAAGAGATGATTACGTTATTATTGTAAAGATTTTCAGGCTCTAATTCATCGATGTTGATATTAATATTCTTTTCAAAATACAAATCAGTCACGCTACCATATAAAACTTTGAGTTTTTCAGCAGTTGGCAAGGAAACTGAAAAAACTTTAGCTATATCACTAGTTATATGATCACCACCAAAAGGTACAAAGCCGCTATATATCAATTTTCCTGATAAAAAGATGCCAAGGCAAGTAGTTTTTGCACCCATGTCAATGATTATGGTGCCGATGTTTTTCTCGTCTTCACTCAGGCAGGCAATACCAGAAGTATAAACCCCTAGATCAACATTCTCAAGCTCTATTTGAGCTTTATCAAAACAATTGGAGATGTTATTAATTGAAGCAGCAACAGCAGTAACTATATGTAGATGGCAGCTAAGTTCCTTACCAATTATACCTATAGGATTATCGACGCTACTATTATCATCAATTACATATTCTATCGGAAAATAATGTAAAATTTCATGATCTTTGCTTTTGCATTCACTAAGCATTTTTTCAAGTAATTTCTTTACATCTTGCTTGTTTATTTGGTTGCCATTGGTTTTTATCTTATGTTGAATGTAATAAGAAGCAGTACCTGCTCCTGAAATTGAGATATTCACTCCTTTTATGTTTTTACCACATTCTTTTTCAATAGCATAAATTGCGCTGATAACGCTATTCTCAGCTGCTTTAAAATCCGTAATTGCTCCTGATTTAAAACCCTCAGAGTAATATAATTTCTGAGCAAGAATGCTCACTTCTCCTTTTTTATCTATATAAGCTGCAATTATTGCTAATTTGCTGCTACCCAAATCCAAGGCTATAAAATTGGCTAATTTGGCTTTCACTTTAATTTTAAAAAATAAATATTTTCGGTATCTGATGTTAGATATAAATTAAATATATTTAATATTCAAGTTGATTTGCTTGATATTGTGTTTTGTTGCAATATGAAATTATTTTAGTGTTAGAAATTTATAATAAACTAATAAAGTAATAAATTTTTAATACATTATTCTTTATGATGACATTACATGTTACGAGATATCTAAATGAATTCATTTTTACTCAATACATTCAGAATTTTAAAATTCTCAATTTTATCAATATCTATTCTATCCAACTACAAAGTTTTGGCTGACGAGCGTGCAGCAAGATTGCAAATAGATGCAAAAGTAGCGCCTTTTTGCTCTATCGAGGCCAATCCTTTGACTTTTCATAAATATACTTCAGTTTCTGTTACTTCATCTACTTCTATTATAGTTAAGTGTACTAATGGTACAAATTATTCTATTGCACTCAGCAATGGAAGTAATAGTAGTAATAATGAAAATCGAAACATGCGTTTAAACTCAAATTTGTTGAACTATCAACTTTATAGAGAACCAGCTATGAAAATAGTATGGGGAGATAATTCAACCAATTCTCTTGTAGGGGTAGGAACAGGAGTTACCCAAATATACAAAGTTTATGGACTGGTTCCAGCCAATCAAATTGGGCAAGCTGGCATCTATAATGACTCATTACTTGTTAACATTAATATGCTTGATCCAAGAAACGATTTTGGAAATCTTTCCAATTACCAAATGATGGTAAGAATGAATGTTTCTGTAGATAAACTATAAATAATTGTTTTTATGTGACTATATTAATTAAAAGTTCTCTTCTATTAGTTAAGAAATTAATAAGAAATTGATAAATTTTGCTTGAAATACTACCATAAATTTACAATAAACGGAGTTAAATTGAGAATGACAAAAAGTAGTTTTAGTCGCTTACTTAATTCAAGTAAGATTTTGTTAATAAGTAGTTCTATATTATGCTCAAATGCTTTAGCAGGTCAATCTACTACAACTTTACCAGTAACAGCAACTGTTGTTGCTTCATGTA
>JAKONF010000198.1 GCA_022702085.1 Rickettsiaceae bacterium
CTGCCACTTCTATTTCAAATTTTTTGAGTAATCTCTCAGCTGATAAGTGAATTGGCGTAAGAGGATTTTTTATCTCATGTGCTACGCGCCTTGCCACGTCTGACCACGCCAAAGCTCTTTGAGCAACAATTAAATCTTTTTGTCCTCGATCTATTTGTTTAATCATTCGGTTGAAGGCACTGGTTAAAATTTTGATTTCATCTTTATTCAAGTTTTCTTCAGGTAACTGGACAGTTAGATCACCATCTTTGACCTTGTCAGTAGCCTCCACCAGCTTTTTAATAGGTCTGACTATTTGGCTTGCTAGAATGATTCCCCAACTGATGGCTGCTAGTAATAATAATAGAGCTATTAATACAAAAGATACCGAAAATCTAATCTGCATAGTAGAAATATTGTCTCGTAATCTCCGGTATTCCTGGGCTGCTCCGTTGGTTTGATCTACGTGATCAATAATTTTGTTATCAATTAATCTACCGACTAATAAATAGGTATCCTCATATTCTTTGAGTTTGATTAACATTTTAATTTTCGTTGGATCATTTTTAATTTCAATAGGATATCCTTGATTAGCTTTTTCCATCAGGTGAAACGGTATCGAGTTAAACGATAGCGAAAAACTCAAAGGAGTATGAGCAAGTAAGCTATTGGTATTTGCATTATAGACTATTGCTTCATCTAGCGATCGCATTTCAGCTTCAGCATTTAAAGCTTCATTAAATTTTTGCGAATCATGGATCAAGGAATGCATATCGCTCAAATCTTCTGCCATTGAGATAGCCGTTGATTTTAGGCCAATGGTATGTTCAGCAATATATGATTCTGCAACTATGATTGACTGATCTAGCACTACTGATATCTTTTTATCAAACCATGATTGAATACCAAAGTTAAAAAAATATGCTGAAAAAACAGAGACTATAATTGTTGGAATGGCTGCAACAATGCTAAAAGCACTGATGATACGATTTTGTAATTTGGAAGCATTTTTATCTTTTACATCTCTGAAAATATTAGCAAAGAATTTTTTTGAAATAACTAAAGCTAAAAGAAGAAAGATAAACAGGTCAATCAATATCAGATTAATGATTTCACTAGGGTCAGGACCTGCACTTTTACTTGCTTTAATAATGGAATTATAAGTAATGCTCGAAAAAACAATAGCAATTATTGTCAATGACAAGACTAATTTATTTTTTTTTAAGCTATCTCTCATATAGTTGTTAAATATAAATTAAACATTTAATATTTAACATTTGAGCTTATTTTATATTTTTTTATCTTTTTTCTTAAAGTATTACGGTTCACGCCCAGTATCCTGGCAGCATTGATTTGTATATTTTTTGCATGTTCTAATGTTTTTTCAATTAACAGTCTTTCTACTTCAGATATAATTCTATCATAAAGACCAGAACTTGGTGAATCTCCTTCGTGCATTTTAAAAAACTTATCTAAGCCTCGGCCTAAACTTTTTATTATTGATTCATCAAGTGGATCTTGTTCTGTCATATCATTTATATAAATTTGTTATAAAATTCATTTATTTTGGCTTTAACTTCCTTGGGCTCAGCTAATAAGTTCACGCAGCCTCTAAATTCTCCAGAATTTGGGAAACCAGAGCTATACCAACCAATATGTTTACGGGCCATTTTGACGCCTACTTCATTACCATAATGAGCCAGCATTGATTCGTAATGCTCTATTATTGTCTCTAGCTGCATTTTAATAGAAGGAGCAGCCAATTTCTCGCCTGTCTTAAGATAATGTCCTACTTGCGCAATAAACCAAGGTTTACCATAACTTCCTCTACCAATCATCACTCCATTTGCTTGCGAGGCATTTAAGCATTCGACGGCATCTTCGTATGAATTGATATCACCATTGGCAATAACCGGAATTTTTACTTCCTTTTTAATGTTTTTAATGAACTCCCAGTCAGATTTACCACTATAGAATTGACATCTAGTCCGCCCGTGAATTGTAAGCATTTTTATGCCTGCATCTTCAGCAATTCTAGCTAATTTTGGTGCATTTCTACTGTTCTCATCCCAACCTGTACGCATCTTTAAAGTTACAGGTATATCTACTGCTTTGACGGTTTCTTGCATAATTTTTGCAGCTAAGAGTTCATCGCGCATTAATGACGAACCTGAATAACCACCTACTACTTTTTTTGCAGGACAACCAAAATTTAAATCAATAATTTTTGCGCCTAGTGCCTCATTCATTTTAGCAGATTCAGCTATTATTTGCGGCTCGCATCCAGCAAGTTGCACGCATGCTCCAGTTTCATCATCGTGCATTATAGCGCATTTTTGCATTGATTGCCTGGTCTCTAGTATCATGGCTCTACTAGCAATCATTTCCGATACCACCAGGCCTGCACCAAATTTTTTAACTAATTTGCGAAAAGGTAGATCAGTAACGCCAGATAAAGGCGCAAGAATAGCGGCAGATGAAAGCTCTATATGTCTAATTTTGATCGGCTCTAGCTCAAGCATTTTTAGTTTATATGACAAATTTTGCAGCAGCATATTACCATAGATTCTCCTTTCAGTAAACTACTCATAATTAATTAAAAGTTTTTAGCTAAGTTGTTTTAATTACTCATCATTATAACTGTATCATTGAAAGCATACAAACATAATTAATATAAAAACTATATTAACAAAAAGTTAAATAATTAATTACTTATGTTATGATGTACTTAAGTCAACTTAGCTTTAGGTATAGTTATGGCAAAATATAGCGCAAGTGCCCCTTCAAGTCCTAGAGGTGGTAAACACAAAAATTCTAGTGACAAAACAGTTGATAATAGTTTAATAAGTGAGGCGTTACGTAAGGCTTCTCATAAAAATAAAATTTTAGAAAATATAGATGGTCATTATGTGCTATCTCCTGTAGATAAAGTAAATAACAATGAGCGTGATTTAAAAGAATATATGCTTGTTCCTGTAGCTAAACCTAGTCATAGACGCAGTGACTCCAAGTCTTCAAAAGAAATCAAAAGAGAAAGTAAGATATATAATAAGTCACCTTTGCCAGAGGCTAAATCTCCAATTTCAAAAGAGTTAAAATTAGAGCAATCACCGCAAGAAAATAAAATAGTAAGTGAGAAAAAATATGGCAATTTTGAACTTCCAACTTTTAGTGCTAAAAGCATATTAACCAAACCAGGTAAGAATAAGGAAGAAAAAACAAAAATTACCTCAATTCAAA
>JAKONF010000010.1 GCA_022702085.1 Rickettsiaceae bacterium
AAATAGCTAGTCAAGTAATGAAATATGATTATTATCCTATAAATAGAGTGTTTTATATAGAAAACATAAATGATAGACATGAAACAATAAGTCTATTATTAGCTAATGGAGCAGATATAAATATACAACCAAATAAACACAGTCAAACTCCTTTAATGATTGCCTTCACTCAAAAACAGATACAGACATTTAATTTTTTGATTAGCAAAAATGCTAAAATAAGTGCTACTAGAGTTTTTACAAAAGATTATTTGGGTCTCCTTAAAATTGAAGAACCTTACATCCAATATAAAGTTGATAGTTATTTTGATGATTTAAAGTTAGGTGAAGACGATAAGTCAATTTTACGAGAGCTTAAAAAATCATATCAAATGAATTTTTGTAACTACGATAAAACCCTAGAAATCTTTGATTGGTATCATTCACTAAGCGAAAAATATAAAGATGAGGTTTATAAAAATAAATTTCATACATTTTTTGAAAAAGCCAAAAAAGAAGCGATAGAGTATATGCTCATTTTGCAGGATACATTGTTAAATCATTATTTCCAAGATGAGTCTAATCCTAAGTCGATGTTGATGATAAAACATGATAGTTTATACGACCGAAAAGCAGAATTAACTAATGAGGAGATAGGTCAGTTAGAAGATTCTATAATTAAATTCTTGTATATAATCAAGGGAAGAGCGGTGTATGTACCTGTGCTGATGACCAGAAATAATGACGAAGGAATAGCTTTAAAAGATCTTATATCAAAAAGTGAAGATTATTGTTTACCATTTAGACTTACACTTGAAGTCAATGGAATAATAAGAAATTACAATGAATATAGTAGAAATTCGTTAATTCATCTTGCTCATGAGGCTTTAGACAATGAAGCTGAAATAGAAGAATTAAAAGCAAAATTGGCAAAGCTATCCAAAGAAAATGTTGATTTAAAAAATAAATTATTGCAGGAAGATATAACGCTGCAATATAAATATGTCATTGTAGCAAATGATATTGCCGCCCTAGAATATTTAAATTCAAACAGTGAAGAAAATGGCGTAAAAATCACTGGCTATGAAATAGAATATTTTGCGTAAGCCCAGATTAATTTTTGTTTCAGTAGCTGATAAAACTCAATATAATCTTAATTATGTAGATTTTATTTAGTTTTATCAGCTGCTTACTACATCTAAATTGTAAGTAATGGTCTATAAGCCGGATTTTGTATGGAGTAAAACTACTCCACTGCAATTATTTATCTAGAATAAATGTTACCATTTACTTCAAGCGATCTACCCGCGTAATAACTGACAAAAGATAGCCAGGAACCAAAGTTCTAATTACGCCTACTTGACCTTGCTCCAGGAGGGGTTTGCCATGCGTGAATCTGTCGCCAGACCACCGGTGCGCTCTTACCGCACCATTTCACCCTTACTAAAAATTATAAATAATTTTTAGCGGTATATTTTCTGCGGCACTTTCCATAAGAATTTCTTCTTTCTGGCCATTAACCAGCACCTCATCTTTTAGGAGTCCGGACTTTCCTCGAATGTTGCTATGCGCAAAACACTCGCAATTGCACGACCATTACTAGCATGTAAGTATGACTATTTTAAAGATATAGTCAATCGCTAGTTTTAATAGTTATAATCTGAAACCAACACCTATAGAAATTAACAATGGATTGAGATCTACTCTAGAGGTAACTCGTTTATTCTTGATGAAGCTATTATTATAACTAATTTTAGGTTTGTAATAATATTGCTTTATATCTAGAGTAACTAAAGTATCATCTTTGGCTACTAAATCAACTCCAGCTTGCAAAAAGCTACCAAAACCATTATTGACTTTAAATTCTTTAGATTTGGTAAAAAGATAAGCAGCAGTAAAACCACCTCCTATGTAAGGTCTAAAACCGCCAAATGGAGCTATATGAAATTGTGGAGCAAAGCTTAAGGGGATCATGTAAATATCTTTACGTTTAGCAGGCATGACATTACTTTGATAATTATAAGTAAGATCTATTAAACTCGAAGTCTTTGTTTTAAGAGCGTAAAATCCTAATGATAACTCAACGCCAATGTTGTCATTAAAAAATATGGTAGTAGCAGTATCGGCTCCATAGCCGTTCTTAACTAAACCACTAACACTTACGGGAGAGCTTATAGTTGGCTCTGGTAATTTTTTTTGTTTACCAGAAGTTAAAATGCCAGTACCTCTAACTTTGAATAATAAATGACCTTCATCCTCATAATAGCTAGCGTCATAATCATTGCTATCATAGTCATTATCTAAAACATCAGACTTATCTTCAGCGTAAGAAACATTTGCAAACAAAAAAGTTAAAGTGAAAAGTAATATTTTAAATTTATTTGACATAAGTTATAAGTCTCTGCTTTTGCAATATTTATTGAGCAATTATATAGTTGATAAAATATTTTTTTAAATTAAGAATATCATTACCAAAGCTAATAACATTATCGGTAATAATTTAGTGATATAATAATCACATTTAAGTATGCGTAAAAAAACTCTTTTATCGCGTTCTAAAAATAGTTATATTCTCATACAAAACAATATGCAAAATAAAATGAACAGTAAATTAAAAATTTATTTACTAGGAGTAGGTTGGTTCGTGCTAAGTTTGTTTAGTAGCGCAGCCAATGACATTATCTCTAAATATATTGGTTTGAGATTACCTAGCTTTGAAGTAGCTTTTTTTAGATTTTTGTTTAGTACTATAACTCTACTACCTTTCATCATCTATTATGGGCCAGGTACTCTGAAAACTAGTAGGCCATTGGTACATTTCATCAGAGGTTTATTACTTTTTTTAGGCATGAGCGCTTGGACTTATGGACTAACTTTGGCGCCAATTTCTACAGGTACAGTGATCAGTTTTGCTATTCCATTATTTGTATTGGTTTTGGCAATTTTCTTTTTAAAAGAAAATATTATCTGGCAACGCTGGCTTGTTACGGTAGTTGGTTTTATCGGCGTTATCATAACGCTAAAACCTCACGCAGCCGATTTTGATCCTCAAATATTAGTTTTTGTACTAGGAGCAATCTTATTTGCTATCCTTGATATAATAAATAAAAAATTTGTAATTAAAGAATCAATGATCAGTATGTTGTTTTATTCAGCTTTGGTTACCACTATATTATCAATTTTTCCATCATTTATATATTGGCAATACCCCACTTTGCATGAGCTGGGGTTGTTATTAGTTTTAGGTATTAGTGCTAATTTGATATTATTTTTTCTGCTCAAAGCTTTTGCCTTTGTGGATGCTACGGCTCTTGCGCCTTACCGTTATCTTGAATTGATGATTTCAAGCCTTGCCGCTTATTTAATATTTGATGAAGTTCCAGAAAATAATACTTTATATGGAGCACTCATTCTGATCCCTGCAACATTGTTTATTATATATTCAGAAAAGAAAGTAATTACTAAGCAAAATGAATCTAACTAAAGTTAATGAAACAATATGACAGGTAGAGGTAAAGTAATTATTTCAAGTGGCATAGCTAACACTTTTGAATGGTATGATTATGCGTTATTTGGCCATTTTGCGCCTATTATAGCCGCAAAATTTTTTCCTAATGATGATCCTAAAGTTTCCTTGCTAAATGCATTTTCAGTATTTGCTATTGGTTATTTAATGCGCCCAATAGGTGGTATATTCTTTGGTATTCTAGGTGATAAATTTGGCCGTAGGGCGGCGCTGAGTGCTTCTATAATATGTATGGCCTTTCCAACTGCTTTGATTGGCTTAATCCCAAGCTATGATAGCATTGGCATTACCGCAACTATTTTAATGATTTCAGTACGTATGCTACAAGGGCTCTCAATGGGCGGGGCGTTAACGGGTTCTATTTCATTTATCGTAGAACATTCCTCTAAAAAACGTCAAGGCTTTGCAGGTAGCATTTCAATGTCTAGCATTTGTATTGGTATCTTGCTAGGCTCACTGGTATCTTACCTAATTAAACAAAATTTATCAGAAGAAGATTTTTTGGACTGGGGATGGCGATTACCATTTATTATTGGCATATTTATATTATTAGCTGGTGTTTATATCAAATTATATACTAAAGAAACTCCAATGTTTGAGCTAATAAAAGAGAAGGGTAATATAGTAAATTCTCCTTTAAAAAAAGTTTTACGTGAATATTGGCAAGAAATACTAGTATCAATATTTATTAATTCAACTGGTTCTGTAATTTTTTATCTGCAAGCTATTTACCTAATGGCTTATTTAAAGATCAATAGGGGATTTTACGATCATGATGTTAGCAATTTGCTCAATATTAGCTACGTAGTTATGGGGGTGGTTACATTACTGAGTGGTTGGCTATCAGATATTATAGGACGCAAGAAAATATTTTTTATTCTACTCGCAATTATCACAGGATCGAGCATATTTTTAATGCATAGTTTCGCTCAAGGAAATTTTCATGAAGTTTATATTGCTCAGATAATATTATCAATTCTAGCAGCAGCTTACATTGGCCCAGAACCTGCGCTGCAAGCAGAGCTTTACCCGACTAATGTAAGAAATACAGCTCTATCGCTATCGTATAATACAGCGACTAGTATTTTTGGTGGTACTACTCCTTACATTATTGAAACAATTGTACAGAGATCAGGTTCAGTAACCTACAGTGCTTATTATATAATAATTTGCGCTTTTTTAAGTTTGATATCTTTATATTTTTATAAAAAAGCTGACTAAAGTTACGTTTTTTGACTAGTGTATTTTGGTCACAATACTTTTATTAATAAAAATGAGATGTTTTTTTAAGCTTGTAAAAATATTTATTTCATTAATTAACTAACAAGTTTATAATGCAAGCAAAATAACTCACTTGTATTAAATGAATAAAGCAAAATCTGTCTTTCTATCAGCTATCTCTGGCAACATTCTTGAATATTACGATTTTACGGTGTATTCTGTTTTTTCTGC
>JAKONF010000017.1 GCA_022702085.1 Rickettsiaceae bacterium
AACAACAATATTGGTAACGAAGCACTCTTTATTCGCGCCCAGCAAGCAACCGTGCTAGAAAAAGCTGGCATTCCAGTATTACCTCCAAGCTATAGCAATAACAAAAAATTACTTGAAGCAATAAGTGCATTTAGCGATGAGTTTTATAATTTTGATGCAGAAGGACCTGGATGTGGATTTGTGCCTGTAACTCCTCCTAATGAACATGAAGTAGAAGCAGCAGGTATGACTGGAGCTGATAATTTTCACTAATATTTTTGTTATAATTGGATTAATATAATACAAATAAGGATTGACGATCTATAATACAATATTGTCAATCCTTATTTCTCGTCTCACTCAATGTTTGTACAACTCATATCCTTCCTCAATCATAAATTGCATCAATCAATAGATTAAAATTTTTGCTAGATTTTCATGCAGTTTTAATATACTTTAAGCAAAATTAATGAAAATGATCATATGAATTTCAATTTGGATGTTGCCATATTTAGTGGATTTTTGATATTGAACTTAATCTTAGGTTTTTATTATGGTAGGGGTACTAATAGCATGCGAGAGTTTGCTATTGGTAATAGGAATTTCAGCACAGCAGCGATTGTTGCAACTTTGGTGGCAACATGGGTGAGTGGTGGGTCTTTTTCTCTTTATATGTCTGAAACATATTCTCAAGGATTACATTTCATTTTAGCAATTTTTGCAGATGCTGGTTCATTTTTAATAATTGGTTATTTATTTGCTCCTCGCATGATGGAATTTCTTGGTCAATTATCTGTTGCTGAAGCTATGGGTAGTCTTTATGGCAAGCATGTCAGAATTATTACGGCTTTAGCAGGTTTTATAGGAACAATTGGAGCTTTGGCATTACAATTCAAAGTATCATCAACAATATTAACCTACTTGTTTGGTATTTCTCCTACCTATTCCTTGATAGCTAGTAGTGCTGTAGTTATTTTATATTCAGCATTTGGTGGCGTCAAATCAGTAACATTCACTGATATAATTCAATTTTTTATGTTTGGTACGATTATTCCGATAATAATATTTGTAGTGTGGAATACATTTGATAATCAAGCGGCTTTAATGAACACCCTAACTCAAAATCCAATTTTCGATTATAAAGAGGTGTTTAACTACAATAACCCCAAATTTTGGACTACCATAACCATATTCTTATATTTCCTAATTCCTGGTCTTAGTCCTGCTACATTTCAAAGAATTACAATGGCTAAGAATGTAAATCAAGTACAGAGATCATTCATAATAGCAGCTTTCGTCCTATTGGCGGTAGAGTTACTAATAGCTTGGATTGCCATTTTAATTTTATCTAAAGAGCCTAATCTAGATCCTAATAATTTAATCAGTTATATAATGGATAGTTTTGCAGCTCCTGGTTTTAAAGGACTAATTATTACAGGAATCATGGCTATGATCATGTCAACTACTGATTCATATATAAACGCGGCTTCAGTTATATTTGCTCATGATTTTTGTAGGCCAATAGGAATTGCTTCAGAAAAGAATGTATTATCTTTATCACGTTTTTTTTCAGTAGTTCTAGGAATAACTGCCTTGTTACTAACTCTCTCAGGTGCTAGCTTTCTTAATTTATTTCTTTTAGGATATAGTTTTTATATGATAGTAGTAACAGTACCTTTCATCATGGCTATATTTGGCTTTAGAAGTACCACTAAATGCGTGCTAATTGGCATGATAACTGGTGTTTCAACAGTAGTTATCTGGTCATATTTAGGAAATCCTGAAATAGATAGCGTAATTCCTGGTATGATTGCCAATTTAATTTCATTGGTAGGTAGTCATTACTTCCTAAAACAACCAGGAGGATGGATTGGTATTAAAGATGATAGCATTCTAAAAACTATTAGAGCAGATCGTAAGAAGAAAATTCAATCATATATAACAAATATCAAAAATTTTAATTTGTTAAAATTTGCCAGAAATAATAATCCAAAACACGAATCTAATTATGCGATTCTTGGCTTTTTCTGTGTTATTTCAATCTTATCGATTATATACACACTACCAAAAGAAATGAGAGATGAACACATAACATTGATAAATTCTATGTATTATTCATCCTTAATACTATCAACTTCAATGCTAACTTACGCTATCTGGCCTGTAAATATAAAAAAAGAAATAATTATTACTTTAATATGGAATCTGGGCATGTTTTATATGTTGGTGTTTATTCCTAGTTTGATGATACTAATCAGTAATTTTGCTCAGATACAATTAATAGTCTTCTTAATTAATCTGATAATTATTTCATTAATTTTTAGATGGCAAGTTGCTTTGATAATGAGTTTCACAGGAGTGTTTCTAAGTTTTCAAATATATCCTCATTGTGTTGGTAATAATTTTGGCACAACTGAAGTTGATATGAGTTTACAGTTTAAAATAATATACTCATTGCTTCTATTTAGTAGTATTTTAATAGCTTTCATAAAACCAAAACAAGAGCAGCAAGCATTATCGGAGAAAAAAGTTAATCACTTGAGCGGTAGAGTAGAAGATCGGGAAAGAGCATTAGAGACATCTGAGAATTTGAAAGAGGAATTTATCCGTAACCTCACTCATGAATTCCATGCCCCAATGACAGGTATAAAGAGCACCGTTGATACCTTGCATGAACTATATGATCAATTGCCAGAAGAAACAAGAAGGAAAGCAGTAGAAAATATCTACCATAGCTCCGTAAAACTACAAGCTTTTGAAGATAGCTTGGTGAGTTTATCAAAACTTGCCAATGCTAATTACCAGTTTGACATTAAAGAAGTCAATCTAACAGATTTAGTATTAAAAAGCTTAAGTACTTGCAAAAAGCTATATATCGAGCCGCAAGATGAAGATAAAAGAGAATTCATCGTTAACATTGAAGATAATGTACTGGCAAAAGTTGATGAATATTACATCAGGCAAACAGTAGATAACCTAATTATCAATGCAATTGTCTATTGCAAAGAGGGTAAAATCACCATCAAATTAAGTGGCAAAAAGAGCTTTGTAGAGTTTAGCATCAGCGATGAAGGGGTGGGCATCCCACACAATGAGCTAGTTGCAATTTTTGGTGCCTTTAATATTAGCTCCCGCACTAAAACGCCAGCAGGCGGTAGAGGAGTTGGCCTTACTTTATGTAGAAAAGTGA
>JAKONF010000029.1 GCA_022702085.1 Rickettsiaceae bacterium
CCCTCTTTAGTGCTACTGACATATTGAGCATCTTTACCGATTGATGAACAAAAATTTTGAGCTAGGGCTGTAGCTTCATGGAGAGGACAATCTGTATAATCAACTACAACACTTGCAGGGGTGAAGCTTATCATTTTAGGATGTGGTCTTGCACATGATGCAACTAAGAGACCCAAAACAGATATTATAAAAAATAAACGCATAAAATTTTACTTAAATTGAGTTATTAAGATTAACATATGAACTTAATCACATATAAAGTCAAGCTAAACTTTTATAAATACTTATTCTATAAATTTTGAAAGATGTATTTTTTTCTTGAGCTATTGCGATCATAAAGGTAGTATTACCGGCCATGTTCAAATCTTGGAATAGATCTCCGAACTTAAAAATTTTTTAAAAATAAAAATGCGCAACATTACTGTATCATTTTTGCTGATATAAGTTAATTGTGACAAAATATATTAATACTGTTTCTCTACTAATTTATTAAAACTAAAAGGATTAAAACAATGTACTGGCATAATCACGACAAAATAGCACAAAGTTTGGAAGATAATTATCCAGATTACGAAATAGAAACAACCAAAACAAAAGAGATTGAGGAAATGATTAAATCACTTAATGATTTTGATGAGCATTACGCTAATCCCAGCAAAGAAACTCTGAATTCTATTATTGAGAATTGGTTAGATCTAAGAGCTGAAAATAACTAGTTTTTTTAATTATTGCTGGCTTTTCTGGCAAAAAAATGGTATAAATTAATACTAATTGTTTATCAGGAGATTGAGTAAAAATGGCGATAGTTCATTCAGAAAAAGACGATACATTGCATAGTGGTAAGGCTACTAAAGACAAGGTAGAAAACAAGACGCCTAAAGATTCCGAAAATGAAACTTTTAAGCAAAAAGCTTTATCAGCAGCTTTGAGTCAGCTTGAGAAAAATTTTGGCAAAGGCATAGTGATGAAGCTAAATCAAAGACCTTCTATTGATATTGATGCTATATCAACTGGCTCTTTGGGACTAGATTTAGCTCTTGGTATTGGTGGTCTTCCCAAAGGCAGAGTCGTAGAAATTTTTGGTCCTGAAAGTTCTGGTAAAACCACTCTAACCCTACACGCTATTGCTGAATGTCAGAAAAAAGGTGGCGTTTGCGCATTTATTGATGCTGAGCATGCTTTGGACCCTCAATATGCTAAAAAATTAGGTGTCAATACCGATGAGTTAATTATCTCACAACCAGATACAGGCGAGCAATCACTAGAAATAGCAGATACATTGGTGCGTTCTGGAGCAGTTGATATGATTGTGATTGATAGCGTGGCAGCGTTAGTTCCTAGAGCAGAAATAGAAGGAGAAATGGGCGATTCTCACGTAGGTTTGCAAGCTAGACTTATGAGTCAAGCTTTACGGAAAATTACCGGCTCTATTTCACGTTCCAGTACTATTGTTATTTTCATCAATCAAATTAGAATGAAGATAGGTGTTATGTTTGGTAGTCCAGAAACAACCACTGGAGGTAATGCATTAAAATTTTATTCATCAGTAAGATTAGATATCAGACGTACCGGAGCTGTTAAGAATGGCGAAGAAATCACTGGTAGCCAAACAAGAGTAAAAGTTGTTAAAAATAAAGTAGCTCCACCATTCAGACAAGCTGAATTTGATATCATGTATGGATCAGGCATTTCAAAAATTGGCGAACTTATTGATCTTGGGGTGAATTTCAACGTTCTGACTAAATCTGGTGCTTGGTTTTATTATGGTGAAATTAGAATTGGTCAAGGCAGAGAAAATTCTAAGCAATATTTATTTGATAATCCTGAAATAGCTAATGAAATAGAGGCAAAACTTAGAAATCTTTCCGATACAAAGTCTGAACAACCATCAAAAGTAGTAGAAGAACAGAAGTAGATAATTATTAGATCTAACCTTTTTAACAATATTATATCAATACGCTGTAGAATTTTTATACAATTTTACAGCGTATTTTTTATCATTTGAAAACTTTTTAATTAAAGTCTAATATCTCATTCCTTACAAAGATTCATTATTTTAAAAATTGGAGAAATCAAATGATATATTTGAAAGGTAAAACTGCTCTGATAACAGGTGCTAGTGGCGCTATAGGAAGTGCAATTACTAAAATTTTACATAGTAAAGGAGCGCATGTTATAATTAGTGGTAGTAATGAGGGAAAATTACAAAAACTAGCTACCGATCTTGATGGTAATTACACTATAAAAATATGCAATTTATCTGATACCAATGCTTGTAATGATTTGATTTCGAATATTGAAAAATTAGATATTTTAGTTTGTAATGCTGGTATTACTAAAGATAGTTTAGCAATTAGAATGAATGATCAAATGTTTAACGAAGTAGTTGACATAAACTTAAAAGCTAATTTTATTTTAAACAGGGAAGCTATCAAAAAAATGATTAAAAATCGTTACGGTAGAATAATAAATATTACTTCTGTAGTAGCTGTTTCAGGTAATCCCGGACAAGCCAATTATTGTGCTTCTAAAGCAGGTCTTATTGGTATGACCAAATCATTAGCATGCGAAGTAGCATCGCGCGGAATAACTATAAATACTGTTGCCCCTGGCTTTATTAGATCAGATATGACTGATAAACTTACGGCAGAGCAACAAGCTAATATTAGGCAAAGAATTCCATCAAATGAATTTGGCAGTCCTATAAATGTTGCCCACTCAGTAGCATTTTTAGCTAGTGATGAGGCAGCTTACATAACCGGACAAACATTACATGTCAATGGCGGAATGCTTATGATATGATTTTTTCTTTTTATACTAGTATTCAAAAACTATTTGTGCTAGAAAAGGGTTCATTATATTTGTATTGCCAATATTAATTTTTAAATTATTTGAAAGGATTTTATGATAAAAGATGATGTAAAAGCCAAAGAAATTGAACAAAAAGTTATAGATGTGGTTGCTGAATCATTAAAAATTGATAGAGCTACTATTACACTTGAATCAAGATTTGGCGACGACTTAAGAGCAGATAGTCTTGATCAAGTTGAATTGATGATGGCACTTGAAGAAGAATTTAATTGCGAAATACCTGATTCTGAGGCAGGTAAATTGGCATCAGTTGCCAATGTGGTCGAATATATCATAAATAATATACTTAAAGCATCAAACGCTTAAATAAATTTTTATTTGGAATTGAAGATGATACCTGTGAGAAGAGTTGTTGTTACTGGTTTAGGACTTATCACAGCTTTAGGACTAAATGTTGAATCTTCTTGGTCAGGTATTATCAATAGCATGAGTGGTATTAAAAAAATCAATACCTTTGATCCATCGCCTTATCCATGCAAAATAGCAGGCAGTATTGATTGGTCCCAAGATGGTTTTTATCCTGAAAACTATATTGAACCTCGCGATGTTAAAAAAATGGATAAATTTATTCAACTTGGCATCGGAGCTGCAAAGGAAGCTATTGAAGATAGTGGTTGGATGCCTACAGATGAATTGAGCCTTGATAGAACGGGTATACTTTTAGGTTCTGGTATAGGAGGGCTTGGTACTATCGAAGATACTGCCATTACTTTAGCTCAAGCAAAAAATGGTAAAGTTAATCCATACTTTATTCCAGCCTCATTGGTTAATCTATTATCCGGCCATATCTCTATCAAGTATGGTTTCAGTGGTCCCAATCATGCAGTAGCTACTGCTTGCTCAACTGGCACTCATGCAATTGGTGATGCTGCTCGCATCATTAAATATGGTGATGCTGACGTAATGATTGCTGGCGGTGCTGAATCTTCAATTACTCCACTAGGCATTGCTGGTTTTGCTAGTGCTAGGGCTTTATCTACCAAATATAATGATCATCCTGAACAAGCGTCTAGGCCTTGGGATGAAGATCGTGATGGCTTTGTAATGGGCGAAGGCTCTGGCGTAGTAGTTTTAGAAGAATATGAACATGCCAAGGCTAGAAATGCTAAAATTTATGGAGAGATTGTAGGCTATGGTTTAACTGGTGATGCATATCATATTACTTCTCCTCATCCCGAAGGTAGAGGAGCGCTGCGTGCTATGCAAAATGCTATAGCTGATGCTAAAATTAACGTGCAGGATATTGACTACATCAATGCTCATGGAACTTCTACACCTATTGGCGATGCTATAGAACTAGCTACTGTACAAAAATTATTTATGCAAGATAATCCTAAAGTACTAATGTCTTCTACTAAATCTTCTATTGGACATTTACTTGGAGCAGCTGGTAGCGTTGAATTAATTTTTTCGCTCCTTGCAATGCGTGATCAAGTAGCTCCTCCTACTCTCAATCTTTATAAACCTATTGCAGATGTTAAAATTGATCTAGTACCTCTAGTCGCACGCTCAGCCAAAATAGATTGCGTTCTTTCTAATTCATTTGGTTTTGGTGGGACTAATGCCTGTTTAATTGTTCAAAAAATTACTTAAGATACTCACCGAAGCAAATTTAGTATTTTATTCAGCATTTGTTATATCACTATATCCATTATTTTCTTTCCTGAGAACATCATAGGAACGCTGAGCAATCGAATCAACAAAATTTATTTTTCCTGAAAATCCACTAAATATTTTAGCACTATTTATCTTAGCTAAAAATTCTTCTTTGTTAAATTTTTCACCGATATATTCAGCAGTAATTTTACCTAGATCATAGGCAATTACATGCATATAGGATAAATTTTTAATTTCCAACTCTTGCGCTTTTTCTGATAAATCATTATCAATTTTTTTTAAAGAACCAGTAAAGGAAATATCGAAAGGGGCTGCAAAATCTATATCAGCTCTATTATCACCAACAACAATAGCCTTTTTATCTAGATTATATCCTGACATACTTGAGAACAGCTGAGTTAAATTTTTACTGTCATCAGATACAAAAATTATTGGTTTATTCGTGTTCTCTACTATTTCGTTTAGATTATCAACACTATCTGAAACTACTCTCATTGATTTATCAATTGATTCTTGGTTCTCTGCATAAAATTCACTGCGCACTAAAGTTGCATTTTTTCTAACTATTAATTCTTGCAAGACTTTGTTCACTGTTGCTGAATGTTTACCTGCTGGTAATAATGCTATGTAATTCTCATAACGACGGTCCAAGTAGTAATTAATAATCATGTCTAATTGTTTCATCGGAGCATGGCCAAATACATATAAGCTTGGAGAAGCAAGAGCTGGATCGTTAGACATGGTAACTATTATGATATCATTTTGCTCAGCTTCTGCGCTAATAGATGATGTAAGCGGAGAGTTTATAGGACCTAAAATAATCTTAGTCTTTTTGGCGATAATCTTTTGCATAGATTCTTGAATATGTCCTTCCTCTGAGCCGTCATATGACGTGACATTGATATTACCATTCAATCCCTCTTTAAGACCCATCTTGATTAATTCATTATATTGAGATCCCAAACCTGCTTGAATTCCTGTTAAGGGCATTAATATGGCCACTTCAATTGATGGCGTTTCTTTCGGAGTTACAGTATTAGAATTCTGACAAGCTGAAAAAATAGCTAAACAACTTATTAAATAGATGTATTGAGATATTTTTTGGATTATGTTATTCATAAATTTACAATATTTAATTCAAATCAATGACTATAAAGGCTGGCTTATATATTATCTCAACTCCCATAGGTAATCTTGGCGATATTACTTTAAGAGCTTTAGAGACACTCAAAAATATTGATATTATATTGTGTGAAGATACCAGAACATCACAAAAACTTCTAGGAAAATATAATATTAAAAATAATCTTAGAATATATAATGATCATAGCAATGAAAAAAACAGGCAAGATATTGCTCTAGCAATTGAAGATGGAAAGTCTGTTGGGTTAATTTCTGATGCAGGAACACCTCTAATTTCTGATCCTGGTTACAAACTAACCAAGTTAATTAAAGACAAAGGTTTGCATCTCGATGTCATACCTGGAACTTGTTCAATTATTGGAGCTTTAACTATCTCATCTATGCCCAGTGATCGTTTCTTTTTCGCTGGTTTTTTACCTAAAACTAATGATAGTAGACAAAAAATATTTAGGAATCTTATTTCTTTAGATGCCACGTTAATTTTTTTTGAAGCAGCCAGTAGATTATATGAAGCTTTGCAAGATGCTTTTAAAATATTTGGTAACCGTAATGCCTGCATAGTACGTGAACTTACAAAACTACATCAACAAGTGAAACTAGAAAATTTAGCTAAGCTAAATGAATATTATGGACAAAATAAAGTTAAAGGCGAAATAGTATTATTAATTTCAAGCGAACCAGTTCAAATTGAAAAATCAAGCTTAATAGAAGAGTTAGATATTGAAATTAATTTACTGCTACTAAAGAATTTATCAGCTAAAGATATCACTAAAATAATGCTTAACAAATACTCAAAAGATTTTAGTAAGAAAGAAATTTA
>JAKONF010000040.1 GCA_022702085.1 Rickettsiaceae bacterium
GCAAAAGATGTTTTAAACTGATCTAATCTAACGCTTGATATTTGCATATAATAAGCTAGTGCTTTAAGGTAATAAGCATAAGCAATGTCTTCATGCATTGGATGAAGTTTAATAAATGTATCCAGAATATCAACTGTTTCTTCATATTCCGTTTCTAAAAACAAAGAATAAGCTTGCATTAATTCCGCTTGAGGGGTTATTTCATTACCTGGATGCTGAAAAAAAACCTTGCCAAATTCTTCAGCAGCTTTATCAAACTTTTTCTGTTTAAATAATATTAAACCATTATTGTATAATTCAGGAGCAGGAGTTATTGTTTCATCTTCTTGCTTGCTTTTACAATTACTCAAAGCAAGAAGCGTAAATATAATAGAGCAGTATAGTTTTAACGACTTCATGAGTTATATAATTTTTTTGCTTTTGGAACTATATAATATTCTGTATTAATTTGCCAATGCTTTATTAACACTATAGCAAATAGTAAGATGCCAGCCTAATAATTATAAAATCTTGTCAGCAAATAATTTAGTGAAAGAGGAAATTTTGTCTATATATCTTGGTGCCTCTGGCCGGACTTGAACCAGCACGCCCTTGCAGGCTGCAGATTTTGAGTCTGCCGCGTCTACCATTTCACCACAGAGGCACTTATAAATTTAATATATAATATAACAATCATAGTCAATGAAAATATGTTTTTATCTATTTACTTGATGTATAAGGTAAAATTTGGTGATTAAGATATTTTAATAATTGAATATGAAATCTAATGGTTTTTTGATTCTAAACTCAATTCAATGGCCCTTTCTCTAGCTTTAGCTAGCCTAATAAAACGAGCAAAAGCAAAAATTATTGAATCTACAAAACCATCAAAACCAAAAATGAAATAACGCCGGATAAAAAATGCTTTGAAAAACCAGAGTAATATTTCACTGCCAATTCTAAATTTAGAAGGAACGCGGCCAATTCGGATCATCTCTATAGCTTGCTGTGAGGAGTAGGAGTTTGCTTTAGCTACTAATTGTTCGATTGATGTACCAGATCTATGATAAGCTCTTGCCTTTAGATCTATTATCTTATTTTTAGTATCTAGATTAGGTTCAAAAATCACTGAGTCATGGGTAGAGCTACTGCGCTTACCTCTAAAACCTGCATATTTTTTATTATACAATCTCACAACATTATTATAGGGAGCAAAAGTTCTAGGCCTCAGGTCTGAACGATGCATGATTGTTACTTTTATCTTGTAAGCAAAATATTTATCTTGCTGTTGCTCACTAAAAATATGATCAATTTCATCTTGTAGTTCCATTGATATTTCTTCATCTGCGTCGATATTCAGAATCCAGTCATTTTTGCATAAGCTTTCACCGTAAGCTTTTTGCTCAGTATAACCAGGCCAGGCATTATATACAACCTTAGCACCAAGGTTTTGCGAGAGCTCTACAGTATTATCCTTACTACCACTATCTATTACTATAATTTCATCAGCCATTTTTTTTACGCTGTTGATAGCTCTCTCTATTCTTGTTTCTTCATTGACTGCGATAATAAAAACAGATAATTTAGCCATATAATTTTAATTTACTAATCCGAAAGCACTTCATCATAAATCTTAATAGTTTTTGCTAGCATTGAATCTAATGAGAATTTTTCAATAGCTGAGACGCGCGCAGCTTTAGTAATTTTTTCTGCTTTTTCGGTACCGAGAATTGATAAACAATAGCTTAGTTTATCGGCTAAATTTTGAGAATCTCCTACTTTAACATGAAATCCTGTAATTCCATCATTAATAGTTTCAGCAGCTCCGCCAATACTAGTTGCAATTACTAATTTTTCCATAGCTTGACCTTCGATAATGGTTCTGCCAAAAGCTTCAGGTTCTATGGAAGTGGATAATACTATATCCGCCAAATTATATAAACTTAGCATGTCACTTTCATTGCCAAAGACTTGCACCTTACTTTGTAATTTAAGTTCTCTTATACGTTCAGCAACTTTTTTGGTAAAATTTGGATGTTTAGATAAATCTCCTACCATGATACAATAAAAATCAAGATGTTTTATTTTTTGTAAAGCTTCAATTAATATTAAATGGCCTTTCCATGCAGACATTCTTGATGGTAATAAAATTATCGGTGATTTTTTTGGTGTATTGTATTTCTCTTTAAATTTAGCTATTTTTGTTTCATCAATTTTTGCTGGATCAAAGACATTATGATCAACTCCTCTGTGGATTACCTCAATCTTATCACCTTTAGTACCGTAATTATCAATAATATGCTGCTTTACAAAATTTGATACGGCTATTATTTTCTGCCCCTCTGTCATAATACTGTTGTAATATTTCTTGAGAAAATTAGAGATATTGTAGATACCATGAAAAGTGGTGATAAACTTTTTGCTAGTAGATCGGGCAGCCATATAACAACTCCAAGCAGGAGCTCTTGACCTAGCATGTATTAGATCAACATTATATTCTTTAATTATCTTGCTGATTAACTTAGCATTTTTCCAAATTGTAAAAGGATTTTTGCTGATGACATTTAAATTGATGTGGGTAATGCCGTGTTGATTTAAAATTTCAACCAATGGTCCACCTGCTGAGATTACAATAGAATTATATTTACACTCACCAAGATATTTGGCAATTTCTATAGTTCCTCTCTCTACTCCACCTGATACCAGGGCTGGAACTACTTGCAGTATGGTTTTTTTGTGATATTTTTTATCAGTACTAGTAGATTTCATTCAAACTAAACTATTTTTAATTTTATGCATAAAATACATCATACAACTAAAGATAGATTTATTGTCTATAATGCTCATAAAAGCAATAAAAAAAACACTCCTTATGTTATTTTTCTCCATGGTTTAATGTCCGATATGAATGGCGCTAAAGCGATTTTCTTAGAAAATTACTGCCAAGAGCATGATCTAAATTTTGTCAGATTTGACAATTTCGGCTGTGGCTCATCTTCTATGAAATTCTTG
>JAKONF010000055.1 GCA_022702085.1 Rickettsiaceae bacterium
AGAATTAAAAATTAGCAATGCACAAGGTAATATAGTTACTAATGCGCAAATTGCTAAACATCAAGCTGCTCTTTCACCTAATTTTATGGTGGCAATAGCTACGCCTGCTGCTCAGAGTATTTATAAAAATCTTACTGATAAATTCACTTTGGCTTTTGTAGCAGTTACCGATCCTGAAGCTGCAGGCATTAAAGAATTACCAAATGTTATTGGCGTAAGCGATCAACCACCTATTCAGGAACTTTTACAAATAATAATTAAAATATTACCAAAAGCTCAAAATATAGGAGTGATATATAATTCTGGTGAAGTTAATTCTGTTAAAATGGTGCAAAAGATTAAAGAACTAGCTAAAAGCATGAATCTAAAGATTATCGAAGCTGTTTTGACCAATTCCAGAGATGCCAAGCAAGCTACCCAAAAATTAGTTGGTAATGTTAATTTTATCTACGTTCCGCAAGATAATTTAGTAGTTTCAAGTTTAGATAATATAGTAGCTGTCACTAATGAAGCAAATATTCCAGTTATCTCTAATGATCCTAGTTTGAATGAAAAGGGGTTACTACTTAGCTATGGCTGCGACTATTTTCAAAGTGGTGAGCAGTTGGGTAATATGATTGCTGATCTTATTGAAGGTAAGAAATTAGCTAAAAATATTCAGTCTTCTAATATTAGAGATCTTAAGATCAATGATTTAGCTGTACAAAAATTAGGTATCACCATTCCAGCAGGTGTAAAATGAATCTTTTACAATTTTTAAGTTCCATAGAAATAGGGTTGATTTACAGCTTAGTAGCTTTTGGTGTGTATATTAGTTTCAGAATCATTGATTTTCCAGATCTTACAGCTGATGGTAGTTTTACCTGCGGCGCGGCTATTTCTGCTGTTATGATAACTCAAGGCTTTCATCCATCACTAGCAATTTTACTTTCGCTGGTAGTAGGGAGCTTGGCTGGTTTTGTCACTGGTTATCTCAATGTAAAATTTAAAATTCTTGGGCTTTTAGCTAGCATTCTAACCATGACCGCACTCTATTCGATTAATCTAAGAATCATGGACAAACCTAATATCGCTATCATTGAACAGAATACTATATTTACAGATCGTTCTGTATTGGTAGTTTTGTTAATTATTACGCTACTGGTCATATTAATTTTAGGTAGGTTTTTTGTTACAGAATTTGGTTTAAGCATTAGAGCTGTTGGTATCAATATAAAACTCTGCTCTGCTTACGGTATTAATGCTAATAGAATGAAAATTATTGCCCTGTCACTTAGTAATGCACTGATAGCTTTAAGTGGTAGTATATTCACTCAGAGCCAAGGCTTTGCTGATATTTCAATGGGTACAGGTACTATTATTGTTGGACTTGCTTCAATAATAATTGGTGAAACTATAATTAGCGCGCGAAAAATACATTTAGCTTTTTGGGCGTGCCTAATAGGCTCTATCTTATACCGCCTCATCATTGGATTTGCACTTAATGCTGATCATATCGGCTTTGAAGCTGCGGATTTAAATTTAATAACTTCAGTTTTAGTAGCAGGCACTATGATCATTAACAGATTGTCCCGAAAAGGAGATATAGAATGATAAAGCTGCAAAACATAAATGTTATTTTTAATAAAAATACGCAATTACAAAAGCATGTATTAAAAGATGTCAATTTGCAAATTATTGAAGGACAATTTGTTACTTTAATTGGTGGTAATGGAGCTGGTAAATCTACACTCGCTAATGTTTTAGCTGGTAATATCAAACCGAGTTCTGGCCAAATTTGGCTTGATGATATAGAAGTAACCGGTAAACCAGACTATAGGCGAGCTAGTGATATTGCCAAAGTTTCTCAAGATCCACTATTAGGTACTTTTGCTGATCTAACTATTGAAGAGAATATGGCCTTAGCATATTCTAGAGGTAAAAATAAAAGTCTAAGGCTAGCTATAAATGGTGATTTAAAAGATAAGTTTAAAACAGCTTTAGAAGAGCTTGGTATAGGACTTGAAAATAGAATAGAAGACAAAGTAAGTAGTCTTTCTGGCGGACAGAGACAAGCATTGAGTTTAGTGATGTCATCCTTGCAAAATTCAAAATTACTGCTTCTAGATGAGCATACCGCAGCACTTGATCCCAAAATGGCTAAATTAATTTTAAAAATCACCAATGATGTCATCAAAAAGCATAATTTAACTACACTTATGATAACTCACAGTATGACTCAAGCACTAGAATATGGTGATAGAACTATTATGATGCAGCATGGAGAGATAGTGAAAGATTTATATGGAAATGAACGTCAGCAATTAAGCGTAACTGATTTACTAGAGTTTTTCGAGGCATAATGTCTGAAACCAAAAGATTGAATAGGGATTTTTTTGCTAGAGATGTAGTGAAAGTCGCCAAGGATTTGATCGGCAAAGTTCTAGTATTTGGCGAATATAAGGGAATTATTACAGAAACAGAAGCTTACGCTGGAGCAGATGATCCAGCTTCTCATGCTTTTAGGGGGCCTACGCCGCGTTCAAGCGTGATGTTTGGGCCTGCAGGTCATAGTTATGTTTATTTTATCTATGGTATGTATCACTGCTTAAATATAGTTACTGGACAAGAAGGAGAAGCTTCAGCTGTACTGATCAGAGGAATTAAATTGATTGCTCCTACAGAAATTCACCTCAATGGTCCAGGTAAATTGTGCCGCCAACTTGGTATCACCAAAATGCATAATAACATTGACATGACTGATTCTGAAAGCTTTTATATGGAGGATAGAGGTCTTACGCACAAATTCAGCGTAACTCCTAGAATTGGTATTAAAGTTGCAACTGACAAAATGTGGCGCTTCATCAGTGATGATTTTTAATTTTAGTCCTTACCACCTAAAGCTTAGACAATGATTCGATCAGGATGATTTAATGCCCATCCTACCGGATCCAAAACTTGTTTTAAATATCTACTATTAACTACCGAGTTATTTAAGGCCAGCGAACTTCTGGAGGTAATGACATTAGAATTGCTTCAACGTTACCGCCAGTTTTGAGGCCGAAGGTCGTACCTCTGTCATATAGCAAATTGAATTCAACGTAGCGTCCTCTTTTAATCAGTTGATGTGCTCTCTGCTCTTGAGTCCAATTAGTAAACATTTTAGGCTTAATAATTTGCGGATAAGCTTCTAAAAATGCTTTACCAACATCTTTGGTAAAAACAAAATCAGCTTCAAAATTATCCGTATTTAAATAATCGTAAAATATACCACCAATGCCACGAGGTTCATCCCGATGCTTTAAATAAAAATATTCATCACATCTTTTTTTAAAATCTGGATAATAATTTTGATTATGCCTATCGCAAGCTTTTTTTAACTCTTGGTGAAATAATTCAGTGTCATGCTCATCTATATACATTGGCGTTAAATCAGCTCCTCCACCAAACCAAGTTTTAGTAGTTTCTATGTAACGAGTATTAAAATGTACTGCTGGAATGAGCGGCGAGCACATATGAGCTACTACTGAAATACCTGTAGCAAAAAATTGTGGATTCTCCTCAGTACCAGGAATAGAAGCAGAAAATTCTGGCGTAAATTCACCAAATACAGTTGAGATATTTACGCCTACTTTTTCGAATAAATGCCCGCGCATAATGGATATCTCGCCGCCGCCGCCGCCGCCGCCACCACGCTGCCAAATTTTACGGTCAAATTTATACTTTTCTATATTTTTATAATTACAATATTCGGCTTCCAACTGTTCATATGAAGCGCATATTTGATCTCTAAGCGATCTAAACCAATCGGCGGTGATTTGTCTATTATCATTCATGTAACTTACCAAGCATTTTTGATTACCATAGGTAGTTTATAAGGCCTAACGATTACCAAATCAAATCTGATATTATAATCTTTATATTTTGCGTTATGCATTAAAAATATTTCTGCTGCCCTTTTGATACGTTTTTGCTGCTTTTCAAGTAATATCTGATCATTAATTAGGGTCGTGCGGGCTTTTACCTCGATAAACACTAGTTGCTTTCCGCGCATTGCAATTACATCAACCTCACCAGCTGAATTCCTCATGCGATGCTTAATTATTTGGTGAAAGGTGAATCTATAAAGAAGAATAGTAAAATATTCAGCTATTAGCCCAAAATTAAATTTGTTCATATAGGTGAATCTAATTTTAGGTTAGATAGAGTAATTAACCTTGTTGATCTGCATGTTGCGCTATATCACCTGAAACTGAATGTGTTTCATTATGTTCATGATTAACAACTTGACCATTATGCGTAGTTGTTGAATCGTGCATAGTTGATGTTGATGAATTAGAACTGGTGCTAGTAGGATTAAAATTGGTTGAAGGAGTTTGAGTTACCTTAACACTACCGTCTTTTCCAATTTCTGTGATTTGCTTTGATCCAGTCGAAGCATCTGTTTGTTCAAATGTTTTAGCCATAATATTCTCTAATTTTGATTAAATTTAAAGTTGATATAAGTTTACTTATAAAACCTATAAGTTGATTAGTAACACAAAAATAATCATTATAAAAGCTAAAATTTACTAGGAAGCTGCAAGAGTCTCATTCACTAAATTCCGCATCAGATAAATGATCAACAAAAACACACTCGCCGTTGACATAATGTAAAATGCTGGCGCATAAAAGAGACCAGTTTTTTCAACTAGCCACCTTGAGATGATTGGTGAAGTGCCCCCAAAAGCAGCAATACCTAAATTATAACTAAAAGCTACTCCAGAAAATCTTTGTTCAGGAGTAAATAATGAAATAATAAAGATATAAGCAGCCCCAGATATAGCTCCACCCAAAGAGCCAAGAATAGTTAGAGCAACAATTTGTTGCCACATAGTTTCTGACGACATTAGCAAAAGAGTTGGCAAAGCAAATAATAAAATAGCGATTGAAGCAATTGTTATAGCCTCAAATTTACCAAGTTTATCAGATACAGCGCCAAATAATGGCATAGTAATCATCGCTACAAAAGAAGCATATGATAAATAGATTAGGGCAACCGTATTATCTAGATGCATAACGCTATGATAAAAAACATTTACATATGTTTTAACTAAGTAAAGCACGCTACTAGCTACAGCCCCTACGCAAAAAGTTATAAACATTGACCGCCAAGCAGTAGAAATCACATGCGTGAATGGCGCTTTGAGTAATTTCTTTTTTTCAGCAAGCATGATAAAAATCGGTGTTTCTGATACTTTTAGTCTCAAATAAAAACCAACTATGCCCATAAATCCACCTATTAAAAAGGCAAAACGCCAAGCGAAATCAACGCCGAAAAAATATTGTTCAATGATGATGCCAATAAATGAGGCAATAAGCGTGCCGGCAATATTTGAGCCATGTACCAGCCCAGCAGTAAAGCCTGGCCTTAAATTTTGATAATGCTCCAAAACAAAGATAGCAGCTCCCGCACCCTCTCCGCTTATGCATAGGCCCTGAATTAGGCGCATAACTACTAATGTAACAGGAGCATATATACCAATTTCTTGATATGATGGAATTAAGCCCATGATGAATGTTGGTAAAGTCATACCAAGCATAGAAATTATCAGAGAAATGCGCCTGCCATATTTATCGCCTATATAACCGAACAATATACCACCAATTGGACGAGTACAAAAACCAACAGCAAAAACTGCTAAGCTTGCCATTACTTGAATAAA
>JAKONF010000067.1 GCA_022702085.1 Rickettsiaceae bacterium
TGTTATTTTTAGTAATTAGTATGATATCTCTGAGCTTTGCTGCTGCACCTTTATACAGTATTTTTTGTAAAGCTACAGGCTTTGGTGGTATTACCAAGCAAAGCGAAAACACTTTTTCTACTGTTAAAGGCACCCGAAAGATCAAAATAGAATTTGACGCTAATGTTGATCCAGCATTACCATGGAAATTTCTGCCCAAACAGCGAAGAACTGAGATAACTACTGGCTACAACGTGATAGCTTTTTATGAAGCACAAAATTTAAGTACTGATGGTATTATAGGTACTTCAGTATATAATGTATCGCCCAATAAAGCAGGTAAATATTTTGTCAAAGTTCACTGTTTCTGCTTTGAGGAACAATTACTAAAAGCTTATGAGAAAATGCTGATGCCGGTATCTTTTTACATTGATCCTGAATTTGAAAAAGATCCTGAAATGGATGATGTAGATACCATCACCCTTTCCTATAGTTTTTTTAAAGTTAGAAATCATCATCGAAATTAGATGATATTTTAATAGATAAAATAATAGACATTTATGGCAAAAAGCTGCATTATTTAACTATATTGTAAGCGTAATGATCATATAACTTAAATTTTATGAGTAATCCCCAGCATCCATACCATCTAGTAGATTTAAGTCCTTGGCCGATAGTTACCGCGTTTTCAATGCTTTTCTTGATGCTAGGCAGCGTGATGTTTCTTCATCAATATAATTATGGTGGATATTTAGCTATTCTAGGAGCCTCTAGCCTAATATATTCTGTCTATTCATGGTGGCGAGATGTGGTGCATGAAGGTAAATATGGACAGCACCATACAGATCCTGTAAGGCAAGGCATGCGGATAGGAATGACCCTCTTTATCGCTTCAGAGTTCATGTTCTTTTTTGCTTTTTTTTGGTCTTTTTTTAAAGCAAGCCTATATCCTGAAGGAACTTTAGATGGAGTTTGGGCAGCGGGACTTGGTTCTTGGCCACCAAAAGGTATAGAGACGTTTGATCCTTGGGATATTCCATTTCTTAATACTTTGATTTTACTCCTTTCAGGAAGTACCGTTACTTGGGCGCATTATTCTATAGAAGAAAACAACAAAAAAGATGCTGAAACTGCTCTAGCTTGCACAATATTGCTGGGTATATTTTTTAGCCTAATGCAAGCCTATGAATATCATCATGCTAGCTTTAAAATTACTGATGGTATATATGGAGCTAATTTTTATCTAACTACTGGCTTTCATGGTATTCATGTGATTATCGGTACCATATTTTTGATAGTTTGTTACTTTAGAACCAGGCGTGGTGATTTTACAACTGATAATATTGATAAAAATAAACCTAAAAAAGGTCATCTAGGTTTTGAATTCGCTGCTTGGTACTGGCATTTTGTTGACGTGATTTGGCTATTTGTCTTCACTTTCGTTTATATTTGGGGTCAATGAAGATATCTTGGATAATTTTTGTAAATTTGAAACTATGATTTAATAAATTTGTTAAAATAATTTGGTAAATCTGCTTTAACCATAATTTCTTTATCAAAAACGCTTTTCGGAATATTGATCCTTATAGCGTGAAGTAACATATTCTCAGACATTAAAGCAGCTTGGCCTGGACCATTCAAGCCATACTTATCATCACCTAGAATAGGAGTTCCTAAAATTTGTGCATGAAACCTTAATTGATGCATTCTGCCGGTAAGAGGCTTAAATTCAATATAAGATAAGTCACCACATTTTTTTAGTAATTTATACTGAGTAATAGCCAGTTTACCATTTTTTTTATCCTCTTTAACGCTTTCAAATCCTCCCTCTCTATTTTTTGCTATTAGATTAGAAATTTGCCCTTCTTCTTGTTTTAAAGTTCCTATAGTCACAGCGTGATAAGTTTTACTGATGATTTTATCTTTGAAAGCTTCACCTAATCTCACGCTAGCTAGATGATTTTTTGCTATTATAAAGCAACCACTAGTTCTTTTGTCTAAACGATGAACTAATCTTAAATTTTTACCTTGCTGATTATTTAAATAATTTAACGCGTCATTGATGGATAATTTTATTTTAGAGCCACCCTGCGAAGAGAGATTATTTGGTTTGTTTATAACTAATATATTTTCATCTTGATAAATTAAATATTCAGTTAAAATCTTCTCAGCTAATATAACAATATTTTTGGCATATTTTTGGCCGCTTATTTTTTCTGTACCAGTACCTTGTTCTACATTTGTTATTTCATCATACATAATGAAATATGGACTGAAGGTAATCTGATCACCAGTCTTTACTCTTAAGCTTGCTGCTGCTTTTTCATCATTTACTTCAATTTGTTTAATTCTTAAAGCTTTTTCAATTATGCCTTGCGAAAGAAGCGGATATATTTTTTTTAAATATTTATCTAGTCTAGTAGGTATGGCAGTTTCAGCAATGACAATCTTCATATTTTACTTCGCATTAAATAATAACACCAAAGCAAGGAAGACAACAAAAACATTGCTCCTATTTGATGTAACAGAGCTGGTATAATTGGTACTAGATACAATAAGGTTAAAATGCCAATAGTTATTTGAAATATTAACGCACATAAAACTGTAACAGCAACTAAGCGTAGCCGCACATAATGAGTACGTAATAATTGAATAACTAACGCGCAAATTGCTGTAGTTAATAAAAATGCCATTACTCTATGAATAAATTGAACAAATACTGGATTGTAGAAAAAACCACAGTTAAGTACATCTTCTTTGAGTTCCTCAGGGACTAATCCATCACCCATTAATGGAAAACTATTATAGATAAGTCCTGCATCGAGGCCAGCAACTATTCCTCCTAAATAAATTTGGCATAGTAGCATTGAAATCGATGCTAGGCATAAATTTTTCATTACGCTAAAATTTGTTTTATTATCAAGCAACAAGATGTTGAAATTATTTTTCATTAGTTGCCAAAACATCAAACTATAAATAATCATAGCAAGCAAGAGATGATTTGCTAAGCGAAAAGGACTTACATGAGGATTGCTCACTAAACCACTTTTGACCATATACCAT
>JAKONF010000200.1 GCA_022702085.1 Rickettsiaceae bacterium
AAATCACCTTGAATAAAATTAAAATTATCATATTCAATAAATTTTCGTTTTGCTTGTTCTAGCATAAAAGGAGAAATATCATTTAAAGTAAAATTTGCCTTTGAAAAGTTTTGGCTTAGAAGTTGAGAGATAAATCCTGTACCTGCGCCTAAATCTAAAATAGAATTAGGATTAAACTTGGGTTCGAATTCACGAATTTTATCAAGCAGCAATTTGCCTATAGTTTGCTGCACGGTTGCTGCCTTATCATAAGATGAAGCTGCTCTACCAAAATTAACAATAATTTTCTCTTTAAATTGTAACATTTACAAAATTTATTATTTTATTATATATTAATTTAGCATGAAGATAGCCAAGCCCATGCTTACCGTTTTCTAACGTTTCCAAATATATGGTTGCTTGCTTATCTTTGTATTGGTTGAAATTATCTAAAAAGATAGTTTCTGGTATGATTTTATCATTTTTACTGTTTACAATTAATGTATGAGTTTGATTTGGAAGCGAATAATTTGTAAGTAGCATGTCCAAATCTCTTACCAGTAGATCATTGTTAATTTCATTATAATTTTTATCATCGAATTTTAAACTACATCTTTGATAGAAATCTTCTAAAGTTTTAAGGCAGTTATGTTTTATTCCTTGCTTTATTAAAGCAATTTCTTTCTTTCTTAAAGATTGAAGTTTTGGCTCACTACCCAAAAAATTAATGAAGCTGTTCAAACCTATAAGATAATCAAATTTTATATTACTAATATTATTAAGTAATTTAACAAATCCTAAAGAGTGGCCAATTCCTATGTACAAATGATTATTGGGTAGATCCTCTAAAGGTGAGCTATTACCAAAATAACCTCTATCTAAAAAGATGCATTGTTCATCTTTAAAATAAGGCATAATATTTTGCCAAAAATTTTTATCAAATCCCCAACCATGTTGAAATATAAATAATTTATTCATATAAACTTGAGAACCTTTAATAAATGATCAATATCAGCTTTTGTATGATTAGCATTTAAAGCAAGGCGTAAACGAGAGGAACCTGGTGGTACAGTGGGTGGTCTAATGCAAGAAACAATTATGTAATTTTTTAGTAATTTTTCTTTCATCTCTATCGCTATAGTCTCGGATGTTAAAATTATGGGTATGATGTGAGATGATGAAGTCCCTACGTCAAAACCTGAATTAATTAAGTTTGTACGCAAATAAGTACTTAATGAATCTAACTTACTTCTTTCCTCATCCATTCCAGCAACCAGTTCCCAACCTCTAAATGAAGCTGATACTATCGGCATTGGGCTTGCAGTTGAATAAATGAAGCCACTTGCTGCATTGACAAGATAATCTTTTATAACTTGACTGCAAGCAATATATCCTCCACTAGACCCTAAAGCTTTGCTAAAGGTGCCCATGGCTAGATATTCTATATGTGATAGATTTATAGTAGTTGATAGACCAAAGCCTTTATCGCCAACAATACCAGTAGCATGAGCCTCATCTAAATATAAAAAAGCCTTATACTGATGAGCAAGTTCTATGAGGCGGCTGAGATCGGCAAAATCACCATCCATACCAAACAGAGTTTCAGTTATTATAAATTTAGGTTGATTTAGGCTGCTATACTTAGCTAAAAGATCAGTTAAATGATCCATGTTATTGTGATTATATCTAATAAGTCTAGCTTTGCTTGCAAATACAGCTTGATATAAACTAGCATGGTTTAATTTATCAAAAAAAACTAAAGGAATATCGCTTAGTATTTTGGTATCCAACAAAGCCGAGAGAGTGCTGTAATTTGCTTGAAAACCAGAATTAAAAATTAGAGCAGCTTCCGTTTTTTTATCAGCAGCGATTTTCTCTTCAAATTCCATATTTATTGGGTGGTTTCCAGAAAGTAGTCTTGAGCCTGTGGAACCAATTCCGTATTTTTTAGCAGTTTCTATAGTTGCTTTAATCATTTCTGGATGATTGCTTAAAGCTAAATAGTCATTGCTTGAAAAATCTCTGTAATATCCTCTAGCTTCATTTTGCAACGACAATTTACGGTACCTACCAATATTTTGTAGTCCTAGTAGATATTTTCTATATAATTCGGTTAAATTCATAAAACATTATAATGATTTTAAATTATGAAAAAAAAATGGACTTTAAAACAAGCTCTAAAGCTCTTTAAGTTACCTTTTCTTGAATTACTTTATAAAGCTCAAACTATACATAAAAAAAATTTTAAAGCAAATTCAGTGCAAGTCAGCACTTTATTAAGCATAAAGACAGGAGCTTGCCCGGAAAATTGTTCATACTGCCCCCAATCAGCTCATTATAAAACGCAATTAAAGCCAGAGCTACTTATGGAGTTAGCAGACGTCATAGCTCACGCGCGAAGAGCAAAAGCAGCAGGTAGTAGTAGATTCTGTATGGGAGCTGCCTGGCGTGGTCCTAAAGAGCCAGATTTAGAAAAAGTATGCAAAATGGTTGAAGAGGTTAAAAAATTGGGCCTTGAGACTTGCGTGACACTAGGATTATTAAAAAATGGTCAAGCTGAAAAACTTAAAAAAGCTGGTTTAGATTTTTACAACCACAATATTGATAGCTCAGCTGAATTTTATAAGCAAATTATCACCACTCGTAAATTTGAAGATCGATTGAACACTCTTGAATTAGTACAAGAAGCTGGCATTAATGTTTGTGCTGGAGGCATTTTAGGTATGGGCGAGACCAATGAAGATAGAATCAAAATGTTAGTAGTACTTGCAAATTTAACTGAAGCTCCCAAATCAGTCCCTATTAATAAACTTATTCGTATTCAAGGTACTCCACTTGCAAGTGAAGAGGAAATCGATCCCTTTGATTATGTCCGCATAGTGGCAATTGCCAGGATTATGATGCCTAAATCATATGTGAGGTTAAGTGCTGGTAGAGAAGAAATGAGCGATGAACTGCAAGCATTATGTTTTATGGGCGGAGCTAATTCTATTTTTTATGGTGAGAAGTTACTTACAGCTGTCAATCCTATACCAAAACAAGATGATTTGTTATTTACAAGACTTGGATTAGAGAAAATGTAATAATTGATTTTAATAAAAAACATTCTATAATTCATATTCACAAACAACAAGAAAATTGATATGAAATCACTTTTGGGAAGTAGAATATTTATAGTTTTCTCAATTTTGTTGTCGATAATAACTCTACTGACAGAACTAGAATGTTAGTCAATAAATTTAAAGATGAAGTTAAAGAAAAAGCACAAATAATAATCATCGATGATCCGATAATAGGATATATTCAAAGTGCTGTCACCACAGGTGCTATGAAATTCGCAAATCTAGTTTGGCCAAAAGTTAATTGGGTATTTCCAGTAGATGCTGATGAGTTTTGGTATCCTGAAGCCAACCTTGATAGTATATTGCAGAATCTTCCCAAAAATAAAAATGTTATACAAACTCTTCAATATAGTTATGGTCCAATGAAAGAGCTGATAAGTTCAATGCTAACGTTCCATTTTATAAATCCATAACATACAGAACAAAATTTGATTCGAAGCAACCTTATGCCAGTTTAGTAGGCAAAATAGCAATAAAACCAAACCAAGATACACTTATAGCACAAGGTAACCATAATATATCTAAACGTAGAAAAAAT